>JABGVY010000515.1 GCA_018645845.1 Gammaproteobacteria bacterium
AAGTTTCGGTTGGCTTGCTAAAGCTCTCTTGTGGATGGTGTAGGCTCAGCGATGACTTCGGCGAGTCTGGTCAACAAATCTTCGCGACTAAAGGGTTTATAAAGTATTGGAGCTTTTGCGAGCACATCGATTTCGTTCGGGGTATTCTGCGCATAACCCGTGGTTAGAAGGACTTTGAAATCACTACGTATTTTTCGGGCCTCTCGACATATATCGAACCCGCTGATGCCGCCAGGCAGCATGATGTCGCTGAAAATCACGTCGATTTTGTCGTCCTGGCGAATAATTTCAAATGCCTCTTGACCATTAGCCGCTGTAAGGACTTCGAAGTTTTCATTTTTCAGTTGTCTTTGGACTAGCGTTAGTAAAGCTGCAGAATCCTCAACAAGCAGAATTCGCACTTTAGGTTTGATGGGATCTGAAGTGGCTTGCTGGCTAAGTGACGATGTATCTGGTTTAAGATCCGTTTGCGGCAGCGTTAACGTAATAGTCGTTCCGGCCCCCAATTCACTTTGGATAGATATGTCGCCCTGGCTTTCCCTCAGAAATTGGTAAACCATGCTCAGTCCCAGTCCGTTACCCATCCCTAATGGTTTGGTAGTAAAGAATGGTTCAAAGACTTTTTCGGCGATATCCTTTGGCATTCCTTCGCCGGTGTCTTGCACCTCAATGCATATAACGTCTGTTGAGTTCGGACTGCCAATATCTGTTTCTTCTCTTAACCCTGATGAGGCCTTTTTGGTCCGGAGCATCAATGTCCCGCCGTCTGGCATAGCATCGCTAGCGTTAATAGCCAAGTTTAGTAGTGAAGCTTCAAGTTGGTTTTTATCAATCAGGGACATTGCACCACGGCAGCCTAGATTAAAAGATAAGCTGATGTTCGCACGCAAGGTTCGCCTGAACATTTCTTTAATATCGTCGATCACCTGGTCAACGTCGCAAGGCTGAGGTTCGAGCCTGTCTGGGCGGCTGAAGGCCAACAGTCGTTTGGTCAACGAAGCCGCATGCTCCACTGATTTTAATATTTCTGCAATAGGTTCTTTAGTATCCTCTATATTTTTGGCGTCGGTTCTCACGATTTCAGCGTTGCCTAAAATGATGCTGAGAACATTATTAAAATCGTGTGCCATTCCGCCAGAGAGTTGGCCCAGGGCATCTAATTTTTGCGACCGTCGTAGTGCCTCATCAGAGTTCTTTAACTCATTAATATTGCGAGCGACTCCTTGCAGACCGATGACCGTGCCATCTTTATCTTTCCAATATCTGACATTGGTTGAAACCCATTGGGGTTCACCGTTTTTCGCAAACAGCTGTGCTTCAAAGTTGGTTACTATGCCTTCGTTTTCTTGAAGTTTCAGGGCTAGTTCGGATCGTTTTTTTGGGTTGACGTAGTAATCAGCTAGCACTGTGCCCACCATTTCTTCAGGGCTATACCCAAGTCCTTCTCGACACGAAGGTGATATACGGATGATTTCCCCATTCAAATCGGCTCTGTATATCACGTCGGCAACATTCTCAAACAAATCGACATATTCCAATTCGCTTTCTTTAAGGGCATTGGATTTCGATACCAACTGTGCCAAGGCCTCCAAAAAGTGTTGGTTTATGAGTCCAACGGACGTGATCGTGGTCCCGCCCAGGAAAAGCCAACTGAGGATATAAAGAGTCCATAGATTCGCATCTGCAGAGGGCGTCTCTACTATAATTTGGGGGGCGATCAGCCCCGATATAAAGGCAAAAGCGAAAATGACAGCTAGCAGTAGTAAAGTGAGCAATACGAAGATTCCTGTTCTTCGCCCTTGCAGCACACTAGCCGATATTGTGGCACCTATAATAAAGGGAGCTCCAGCAGCAGTGACACCATAGTTATATAAAGCAACTATCGCGACCCCTCCTTGAAAAAAGAAAACAAAGTAGCTTCGAATCCCATAAGGCAAATAGGTCCGAAAAACCCATATAGACCACATCGAGATAACGGTGGCTACGTGAAAGTAATAAATGGATTGCCAGCCAGTATCTTGAGATCGAAGAAGAGACGTAATTAGCAGCGGTATTGCAATCAGCGCCATGGCTAACAATGTGTAGTCGCAAATCTTCGATCTGATTTCGACAATACCGAGGTCGTCATCAATAGTCAGGTCGTTTCTATGTGCGATTAAGTTCGACATTTTTATGTTCAGAGTTTTGCTGAAGATTTAGTTTTAGCATTTGAATTGTCTGCGGTGTCTCTCTCGCAAGACTTGCGGCAGTGTTTCAAACCAAAATAGAGTTTCACTTTTGCCATTCGCCGTCAAGTAGAGGCAAGAGCTTTAATAAGTTGAGTGATTCTAGAAGTTCAGGTAACCCCCTGGGTTCGTCGCTTTCAATCCTTGGAGTCTTTCTTGAGTCGTGTGCGACCCTCTCGAGCCTTTCGCGAAAAATATTGGCAACCGCCTTATCGCTAGGTGGGATATGGAAGATCTGTATTCGTTTCACATGCTGGGCAGCACTTTCCCTGTGGGGTTTAAACATTTTGAGCAGTTCCCTCTCAAAATGTGTCACGCGTGCAATGTCTGTGTTAACTACACTCATCGCCGTGACGTCTTTTAAATCCCAGATCACTGTTTTTATTGAAAGTCGTTGGTCGATTGTCATTGACCTGCAGATGGCCAAGAGACTTTTGTCTCCTTCTTCTTCAATATATTCGTTATAAAACCTGGTGATTAATACGCCTTCCTCAAAAAAGGCCTTGTAAGAGTACACTTTCGAAACCTCTGCTGTCTTAAAATAAACTTGGTATATCTACACCGAATTGTTGTCTGGCGGTAATCGAATCTAAAGGTAAGTATCGGTGATTAAACCTCCAAGATCAAAGGAATCTCTGGTACACCTCAGTTTGGTGCTCATCCTTTTCTGCCGCCGATAGCGTGGTAGCTGGAAGAGAAAAATTACACCGGTTTTATTGGTCAGGCAGGGATGTCAGTAAGCACTGACGCACGCAAGAACAGGGCGCTGGTCTTTTGACCTGTAGCATGGTCAGCGCTGAGTGACAGAGTCCGTTGATGTAGCACCAGGTGTTTTCACGGAGAAGATCTTCGTGGTCCTGGAAAAAAGCGATTCGTTTGTTCTTGATACCCTTTATAGCCAGGCCTTTTTTTTAACGAATAATGTTCTGAGGGTATTGCGCCGGTGCCATAAACCAGCGTTATGTACATCAGTCTTGAAGTAAACAACAGGCCAGCGCCAAGTAGCAGCCAGATTATGGTGTTCTCCTTATCCTGCAGTAAGAACCACGATGGCAGCGCAGCGATCACCAGGCCATTCCATACCATCCATTCAGCAAAGTAATTGGGATGTCTGCAGTATCGCCAAAAACCCACGTTGCAAACCTGGTGCTTGTTCCCCGCCTGTTTCATCTCTCGCAGAAAACGGCTCTTCTGAAGATCAGCGACAGACTCCATGGTAAAGGCCAATAAACAGATCACTAGACCCACCAATTCGAATACTGAAAACGATGCGCTGCGATTTGCTGCGATGATAAGAACCGGTAGCGCCAGAAATGAGGCGTTGGCCAGGCCCTGGGCAATGGCGTCTACCTGCAGTGCCAACTCGACGTTGGTTTTGCCATCCCTCTCCCAACGTCTGCGTTGATACCGATATCGAGAGAATTCCTTGTTGAGAAAACCCAGACGCCACATATTGAGCGCGCCCAGGCCCATTCGCAGTCCAACCATCATCACCAGGACAGCCACGGTGAGTGACCGCAGCCAATAACCGTCGCTGTAGAGATAACTGACGCCGCCCAGTAGAACAAGACCCCATGGCCAGCCAATATCGACGTAGCACATGCGTCCTGTGCGCCAAATCGGTAGACAGACCACACCTGCAAATAACAACAGCTGCCCCAGCCCGTTGATAAGTCCTATCAGGGGAAATGTCTCAGTTGACAGTATCAACATCCACCCCAACACAAAAAAATAAAGCGGGCGGTAGTAATTCATGGTGAAAACCTCATGGACCGAAGGTGTACTCGTGGGGTTAGGTAAATGTAAGCTGCAGTAGCCTGACGGTATTATATCGCAACACGGTTAATATTAGCCTTCGAATCAATCGGTTGTGCGGTGAATAGCCGCAAACCCGATGGACTTCCTGCCGAGGTTATTGGAGACGTGGTTTTCATTTTGGCGGGTTCAACTTTATCCATTGATATGTTGAGCGGATAATTACTGAAGTTAGTAACCAGGAATTTCTTGAGCCATACCATCACTAAGCCTTATCCGGCCTTTATTTTGCGAAACCCGGTTCCAAAATGGCATCAAATAAGCGTTTTCTATGAAAGATCAGGCAGAAAACTGGTCCAGATGGTAGTCGGCATTACCAAACTGGGCCTCGATCACAAGCAGTCGCTTGAAGTAGTGCCCAACTCGCAATTCTTCCGTTACCCCCATGCCTCCATGTGTCTGCACGGCATTTTCACCGACAAAAAACGCAGCCTTGCCAATAAGATGTTTCAACGCATGTACACAACGCTGGGCATCATCACCGCCAGCTGCTACTTCCATTGTTGCGCGAAAGAGCAATGATTTGCACTGTTCATATTCCATGAACATTTCGACCATACGATGTTGCAGTACCTGAAAATCAGACAAAGGATGATCAAACTGTTCCCGCGCCTGGGTATAAGCCACCGTATCCTTGTAAAGGATTTCCATAGCACCAAGGGCTTCTGCAGCAACTGCCAAAATGCCATCATTGATGGTCGCATTTAGTGGCACGAATCCGTTGTCGACATCACCTAGCAGGTCGTCTGCTGTGACGGTAACCTTCTCGAAGGTGAGTTCCGAAGACTGCAGGCCATCAACCGTTGGGAAGCCTTGTACTGTCAGGCCCTCTCTATCTGCCGGAATCAACGCCAGGGTAATACCGCTCTGATCAACGACGCCACCACTGGTTCGGAACGAGACAACAAACGCGTCAGCGGTCTTGCCATGCAGGACCATGCACTTTGTCCCTGTCAAAGTGTAGCCGTCATCGGTTTTGGTTCCGGCGACGGCAACGTTGTGAGGCTCAAAGCCTGATTCTGGCTCCGCATACGCCAGTGCAAGTTGCTTTGAGCCGTCGATCACACTTTCCAGCCATGCTTTCCTCTTTGTTTCACTTGCGGTCCGTTTCAATACACCACCACCAAGTACGATGCTGGCAAGAAACGGTTCAAGAACCAGGCCCTTTCCGAACTGCTCCATCAAGACCATCGTGTCGAGCTGATCTCCACCGAACCCGCCATCTTCTTCGCTGAAGGGCAGGCCGAACCAGCCCAGTTCCGACATGGTCTTCCAGTAATCCGGACTGAAGCCCGGTTTTTTGTTAACAATGGCGACTCTGCTTTCGAGGTCGTAATTGTCCTGAACAAATCGTTCAATCGAGTCTGAAACGAGTTGCTGTTCTTCGCTTAATTCAAAATTCATTGCAACGCTTCCTATTTCTTCGACGACTTAATGCCAAGGACTTTCTTGGTAACAATGTCTTTTTGGACTTCGCTGGCACCACCGTAAATTGTGTAAACGCGGCTAGCCATATAACCACCCATACCAGCTCTGGCGAAATCCGGGCCGGCATTGGTGCCGCCCCAGGCTGCTGAGAATTGTCCTCCAGCTTCCATAGTCAGCTTCTGGATTCTTTGCTGAATATCTGTGCCTTTGAGTTTCAGGATTGAAGACTCCGGTCCCGGTGCGGTGCCAGCGCTTGCGGTGGCCAGACTCCGCAGCTCCGTGTACTCAACCGCCATCAAATCTATTTCGAGCGCGGCAACCTTGGCTTTGAAGCTTGGCACGTCCATCAGGCTGCCGTTGCCACGTTTCACACTGTTGGCTTTCTCTTTCAATCCTTCCAGGGCAACGATGGAGTTCGAGATACCGGCAATACCTGTTCGTTCATGCTCAAGCAATCCTTTGGCGTAGGTCCAGCCTTTACCTTCTTCGCCAACACGGTTTTCTACCGGTACTTTTATGTCAGTAAAGAACACCGTATTGACGCTATGTGAACCGCCCAGTGTAATGATGGGTTTAACCTCGATACCTTCCTGCTTCATCGGAAACAGCAGGAAAGTGATACCCTCCTGTTTGATACCTGCGTCGCTGGTGCGGGTCAGACAAAAGATCCAGTCAGCAATGTGTGCCATGGTGGTCCAGATCTTGGTGCCATTAACAATATAGTGGCTGCCGTCTTCCGACAGCACTGCTTTGGTCTTGAGACTTGCCAGATCTGAGCCGGCTCCAGGCTCGGAGTATCCCTGGCACCAGTTAACCTTCCGTGCGCGAATGTCAGGTAAAAATCGTTGCTGCTGTTCTTCTGATCCATGAGCCATTAGCACAGGGCCCAGCATGCTGAGCCCGAAGGGCATGTCCCAAGGGGTGTTCGACCTGGCCGTTTCTTTTTGCCAGATGTAATGCTGGTTCGGCGTCCAGCCAGGACCACCAAATTTCGTAGGCCACTTGGGCACGTCCCAGCCGCCTTTTTCTCTGGCTTTTTCAAACCAGTCCATTCGCCATTTATTTGGATCCTCACCGTCTTTGTAGGCATTCCCGGCAAGGAATTCTCTTACCTCTGCTTCAAAAGAGAGGTCATCGTTACTCAGCTCAATATCCATTAATTGGTTCCAATAGGTATCTGGAGGAAGCAATATATCAAAACTAGAAAGAAATACTAGAATAATGTTCTAATGTGGTATGTCCCGAAAAAACCAGACCAGTGAACTGAAATCTCGCGTGATGGAGGTGGCTCTGGGCCATTTTTCAGAAGTGGGTATTGAGCGAACCAATGTCAGCAATATCCTCAACGATGCTGGGTGCTCCGTTGGCAGCCTTTATCACCACTTTGGCAACAAGGAAGGAATTGCCGAAGCGCTTTTTATAGACGGCGTCAATCAATTCAATTCCCGTCTGCTCGAGGCTCTTTTACCCAGAAGGACAGCCAGTACCGGCATCAAAGCAATTGTTACCTTCTGCTGTGAATGGGTGACGGATCAGCCGGAGCTCGCCGGGTTTCTGCTGTCACGGGAAGTGACGCTTTCGGACAATGCCAAATTGGAGCTTCGGCAGATGGATCGTGAATTTGGCCAGTCGATTTATGACTGGTTTGTGCCTCACGTGAAATCAGGTGCACTGCTCGAATTGCCCACTAGTATGTATGTACCGTTGATTTGCGGTTCTACGTTGGAATATTCCCGCCTCTGGTTATCAGGCAGGAATAGTCGTTCGCCGGGCGCTGTAGCTGCTATTTTGGCGGAGGCCGCCTGGCAGTCAGTAAAGAGCAGCCCTTAAGTGCCGCTCTTCTGTCTGTCATTGGGTTAGGCGGATTTAGTGTCGACGTTCGAGCAAGCCGGGGCTCAGTAACGTTGCTATTATCCTATACACCTCGAAGCATGGCCGTCAGTTTAAGGTAATCAAGGTTAACGAAGTCGAGTGATCGGCTAGATCACTACTGTGCTGGACTGGGGACCCACACCTCGCGTTGAACTGTCTTGATCATGTTGCGTGCTCATTGCTGCCCTGACCTGGTTTTTTGTTGTAAACAAAATAATTCAACATGAGATATGAAACTATCGCCATTGGGATGATGAGTATGAGCCCTGATAGGTATGGGTTAAACCCGCTTTGCTCCAGCAGCCAGAGACACGATATGTTTACAAAGTAATGTAAGCAATAAACCAGCACAAACCTTATTGCCCTGCTGATGCTGGCGGAGCTGGCGTTGTAAACGTATCTGCTTGTACTTAGGTAATTGAAGACAATTCCCAGCAGTGTTCCAAACAACGCTGCCAGCGAATAATGTAAGCCGATGAAAAGAAGGCCTGCATAGCAGGAATAGCTAAATACTGTGTTG
>JABGVY010000427.1 GCA_018645845.1 Gammaproteobacteria bacterium
CAAGACTCGTGAGTACCCTTTACCGCATAGGGTGACAGGGCTTCCTTTCGCTCCAGGCAAAGGCGGCACGAGGGTGCATGTCTCGCTTCGGCCAATATGGCCAATCGCGAATGACTATCGAGCCAGGTTCCTGGTTCGGCAAATGTATCGATCGCCGCCTCATGAGCATCCCTGATTCTCTGGCGAACCGGTAAATCCTGACTGACATACATATTCATTCTTGCATCCTCATCCGTTAATCGCCCATCCGTTAATCGCCCATCCGTTAATCGCCATTGTGACGCTCGATTCTTTGCATCTTGATCGGGTAGCCCGCATCATGTGGAAGATTACCCGAATGCCCAGACTCTCCGCAAATGCCAGAATTCCGCTGTGTTTCACCGAAAGAATTTGATTCGGTCATTGATGAACAGTTCTTCAGGGATGAGCATGAATTGCTCGAATCAAGGTTTTTCGATCAACAAGATCGAATCATCGCCAGGGTCGTCCGGTACCTGGATGAGGAAGGGGAACTGGTGCCTGAAGCAGATCTGATGCTGGCCGTTTACGCCGGGGAAGATTAAAGACCACCTTAGCCACATCCCGGCACATAAATTCATCGCTACCGTTGCTCCCTTCCGGGCCTGGCGGAGTTCACCAATCGTTATTGCGGGAGGACCAAGGTGGAATATGTATTATACGGATGCAGAGCAGAAAATCCTACCGCGATGCAAGCGAATCTACCCAGTGACGTTCTGATATGATTTTCAGGTCCTTACCCTGCTTCTGCAGGTCGATGGCACGTTCTATTGAGCGACCAAAAGTGGTATGAACCCAGTCAGGGCTGCAAAACTCACCAATAACCAGATAATCCGTCTTTTGCGTTGGTGCAGCAGAGATACTTCCACCCATTTCAATCACCGTTTCTTCGCAATCGACCGTCGAGCCGAAAACAAACTTCCCTGTCAGGGTGAACACTTTGCCTGCAAAATCCACTTCTGGCTCAGGTCGAGTCAGTGGCAACGTCGTTGACCGGTTGGGTTCCTGTAGAGGCGATCCCTCGCCGGTCAGATCCCGTAGTGTTGCCAGAAGCTCAATTTTCTCTTCTCCCGATAAAATACCATCGCGCAACATTTCCGTAACACGGGCATAGACAATGTTTACGGGCCACCTATCTGCCACCTCACGGTGGTTCTCAATCCATTGGCCAATGAATATCGCTTCACGTTCGTCGATAACACTATCGGCAATCACGCCACGACAGATACCGATAAGCTCATCAACAAGCCGATCCTGAATTCGAAGAGCATTCTTGGACCTGTTCGTTTTACTCATCATCAACTCCTTCAAACAAAGATAGCTGTCGCTCCGGTTCTTCTACAAACATTTGTTGCACCACTTCTTCCCAATTGCATCGAGACAACAGGTCTCGCTTAAACTCGCTGTCTGGCTCAAAGGATAGCGGCTCTTCAAAACCTTCCAACTCAATATCTTCATTCAGGTGAATCTTCACCCTGGTACTATCTACTATTTCAGCCACCCAATACGTGCCGAGTACCGCTTCCCTGCACCAAAACCGGCTGTAACCATCAAACCCCTCAAATTCTCCGGGTTCATCAGGTTCCGAAAGTTCTACTCGCAGGAGCTGCCATTTCCCTGCCAATACTTCTGATTTATCAACCAATAGCTTGCCTGTCTACCAGCGTGTCACAAATTGATCAGGGGCGTGTTCCGGCAGCAACTTCTGCTTTCCTTCAATTTGTCCTACGTAAAGAAAGCCAATCATTTTTTCATTGGACTCCAGACCAAGACCTTGTGCCACAATCTGGTCATAGGTCATCGAACCGGTTCTCCACATGGACCCATATCCAAGAGCATGCGCCGCAAGCATCAGGTTTTGGGCCAAAGCCCCTGCAGAAAGAATCTGCTCTACCTCCGGGACCTTTGGGTGCTCGACAAGCCGCGCTGCAACCACGAGTATAAGAGGCGCGCGAAGTGGTTTGTTCTTAACTTTTTTGAGGGCTTCAGTTGAAAGGCTCGGGGTATGGGTTAGTTTCGCTTGGGCGAACAAAGCCCCTAATCGATCCCGCGCCTCACCTTCGATCACAAGAATGCGCCAGGGCCTGAGCAATGCGTGGTCTGGTGCGCGAAAACCAGCCTTCAAGATTTGTTCTAGATGCCCGGGTTCAACAGCGCCGCTCAGTCGAGCCGCGGAATTCCGAGTTTGAATGGCTTCCAATGCGTCCAATATTTTCTGGTCAATTTCAAAATTGAAGTGAAAAGATACTCTAAATGACCGGGCTGTGAAACCGCATTTCGGTAGACCAAAGGGTATTTGTTACACTCAGCGCTATTCGAGCCGCTAAGCCTACTGAACTATGATAAATGATCACCGACCATTGTGGGTAAAACACCTGATTAGAGTTTTCGAGCAGTGGCATATTCACCATTTCATCGCCCCAGGTTTTGAATCCTTTGGTAGCAACCCAATGGTAATGAAGCCATGGAATGTCAAGGTGCATGGTCGTCACATCAATATCGGTAACAACATTCACATCGTGACCGACAGTCATAGGAAGGTATCGTTTTCTACCTGGACCTTCGGTGATCACCAGGGGCATATCTCTCTGGGAGACAATGTGCTGGTCTGCCCAGGTTGCCGGTTTGACTCTGCCAGCAACATTTCAATCGGCGACAACTGCATGTTTGCAGCCGGGGCATACATTACCGATGCAGACTGGCATGACGTTTACGACCGGACAAAGGTAGTAGGTATCACCCGACCAGTGACACTGGAAGACAATGTCTGGATTGGCGATGGCGCTACAGTCTGTAAGGGGGTCACGATTGGGAAAAACAGTGTGATTGGTGCGGGCAGTGTCGTTGCCTCAGACATTCCGGAAAATGTGATCGCTGCCGGCAACCCTGCAACAGTCATTAAACCTCTGGATCCAGATCGTGACCTGGTGACACGAAGCGAGATCTTCAAAGA
>JABGVY010000355.1 GCA_018645845.1 Gammaproteobacteria bacterium
CTATCCCCGTTACTGTCGTGGAAGCAGCAGGTGCTATGGAACCGCTAATTCCTTCAAGGTTGCCCCTGCTGCTTGCGAAACAGGGTGTGCTCTGTACGTCAAGAGAGGGCTCGGTAGCTGCGCCAGGTGTTAGCATGACATGTGCGGTAGAGCCGTCGTTCTCTTCATCGAGCCACAAACGCTGATAGGTAATCTGAAGGACCTGCCCGGTTGCGCAGCCGCTACAGTCAATGCCATTAGAGTTAACTGTGTATTGAGTTCCCTCTACGAATATGGCGCTCGAGTTATTTGGCCGCACACGTAAAACGTCCGCAACGCGATAGTCTGTCAGTGCGACGGTACCGTCGCTGACGGTAACCTGCTCATCTTCTATATAATTGCTCGGACAATTGTCGTCATCCAGGTTTTGGAAGCTGACGCCTGAATTGGTCGGTGACCTTGGCTCGCCGCTAGCGAAAGTTGCGTCACAGGTTCCGCTTGCAATTTCACAGCTGGGGGTGATGCTGCCCAATTCGGTCCTGAACTGGACAACCGCGCCATCCGGCACTGGGTTTTCCTGATAATCTCCCAGGTTGACGCGAATAGTTGCTTCCTCATTGTTATATTCGTCACCTTCAAGCGCCACAGTATCGCTTTCAGAGGCGCTGGTTCCGCCGACGATTCTAGTAATGTTAAAACTATTCTGGTCAGGGATGCCGCCGCTGGTGCCCGTGTTTGAGATCCCTAAGGTTGCTTCAATAGCGATGCCGTTGATGGTTGCGCTGGCAATGACATCCCCCGTGCCCGCCGTCGTCGAGGACGTAAAATTGATAAAAGCACAGTCGGTTTTGTCCTTGATACCGACCACAGGACAGACTTCGAACGCCGTGACGGCTGAAGCACTGGCGGTTTCGGCGTAAGCACCTAGTGTAAAAGTCACTGCTAATCCAGTGTCATCACCTTCAAGCGCTCCGCCATCCCAATCAATGACAGTCGCCTCTGCGGTCAATTCCACATTGCTGTCAAACTGCGTGACCTCAATGCCGTTGATATTCCTGACGACGACGGAAATTTCAGGCTTATCAGAGGACATTTGCACCGTAAGCTCCTCTGCGATCGTCGTACCGTCGCTGAGTGTGATCTCGGCGGTGACAGTGGCCGGGGTGCCGACACCAGCGCCAATGATGTCTACCGTCGCAGTACCGTCAACGGTCACTGCGCTGTCATCAACTAGCGTTCCGCCCGTTGTAGAGAATACAACAACAAGTTCACCGGTCGCACCTTCCTCATTCGCTATTGCCTGCAACGTCGCCCGTTCGTTACCCGCTAAAATATCGTCCCCACTGGTATCGTCGTTAAAGATAATAGATAGCTCAATGCTGCTCTCAGCCTCAGACATCTGCACAATAATTTCGTCGCTAAGCTCTGTTCCGTCGCTGAGCGTGACCGTTGCAGTCACCGTGGCGGGAGTGCCGCTACCATCACCGAAAATGTCTGCCGTTGCGATCCCGTCACTGGTCGCCGCACTCGTATCTGCGAAATTGCCACTTGTGGAAGAGAACCGAACAACGAGTTCCCCCGTTGCGCCTTCCTCATTCGCTATTGCCTGCAACGTAGCGCTTTCGTCACCAGCCAAGATATCGTCCCCACTAGTGTCGCTGAAGATAATCGATAATTCGATACTGCTTATGTCTGAGGATGATGCTGAGGACATTTGCACAATAATCTGACTGCTGATCTCGGTACCATCGCTGAGCGTGACCGTGGCCGTCACCGTGGCTGCCGTGCCGCTGCCGTCACCTATAATCTCTACCGTTGCGACACCGCCACTGGTCGCTGCGCTCGTCTCGACAAGTGTGCCGCCGGTAGTTGAGAACCGAACAACGAGTTCATCAGTCGAGCCTTCCTCGTTGACTATTGCCTGCAAGGTAGCTGGTTCGTTTCCTGCCAGAACGCTGCCCTCGTTGGCTTCATCAAAGATGATCGATAATGCGATACTGTTCCCAGCCTCAGACATCTGCACAACAATTTCGTCGCTAAGCTCTGTTCCATCGCTGAGCGTGACCGTGGCGGTCACCGTGGCGGGAGTGCCGCTACCGTCACCTATAATGTCTACTGTTGCGATACCGTCACTGCTCGCGGCGCTCGTGTCTTGAAAATTGGCGCTGTTGGAAGAGAACCGAACAACGAGTTCATCAGTGGAGCCTTCCTCGTTGACTGTTGCCTGCAAGGTAGCTTGTTCGTTACTTGCCAGAATGCCGTCTTCGTTAGCTGCATCAAAGATGATCGATAATTCGATACTGCTCTCAGCCTGAGACATCTGCACAACAATCTCGTCGCTAAGCTCTGTTCCGTCGCTGAGCGTGACTGTCGCTGTCACAGTGGCAGGAGAGCCGCTGCCATCGCCAATAATCTCTACTGTTGCGATACCCCCGCTGGTCGAAGCGCTAGACTCAACCAGTTCCCCGCCGGTGGTAGAGAATCTAACAACGAGTTCACCAGATGCGTCATCTTCACTCGCTGTTGCCCGCAAGCTAGCCCGTTCGTTATCTCCGAGGATATCTCCGCTGTTATCGTCACCGAAAACAACTGATAACTCGATACTACCCGTAGCCGCCTCTGTCTCATCGGGATCCGGAGTGGGATCAAGGATGGTGCCACCACCACCGCCTCCGCCACCGCCGCCACAGGCTGAGAGTACAAGCGTAGCAAGACAAACTAGAAAGGTTCTTGAAAGGGAATTGACGTACATTGGGGCTCCTTCAACGTCCCGGGTAACGCGCGAGCACCGGGATTTAGTCGTTATTAACCGCAATAACTTTAGAAGATGAATGCGTATATTTCAATAAAAATCAGTCTGTTAAATAGATTTGTTAGCACACAACGTGAATAAACCGCTCCAACGGCCTATCATCAGGGCATATAACGGGGGTGACCCTATAAAACTGAGTCATTTTGAAACCCGTGGCAACAGCGTACGCGTAGCTGGTTAAGGTCTCCGAACCTGACCAGCCGGCTGTTTTTCCGGCGTTGATTTTCCTTATTGGGGTTGCCAAGTTTGCTACCCTCGCCTAAGGGTTCTCCTTGAGCAAGCCAGAATCAGATAAACGGTACTAAACAGCTGTCAACGGTCATGAATAAGCATTTTGTGGCAAGCGAGAGGTGTCAATAAGAACGGGCGAGGTCCGACTGAAAACAATGGGGGTTTCACCTGAAATTAGGCGCGGGTGACGAGTGAGCTTATCCGGCAGGATCGGAAGCCTGAAGGGTTGCGTGAATGGCTCGAGCAACATCCCGAACCGGAACGCTCCGGTCTTCGATATAAGTGCTGAGAGTTTTCCTGAAACCCGGAGGTCTGAGTTTTGAAAGACACCAGACAGCGGTCTCCCTGATGATGCTCTCTCGATCGCGGAGGCTTTTTTCCACCTGTTCAAGATGTATTGCAGATTTACTCTCACCAATCTGGTGCAGCATGCAGCTTCGAGTCCAGAAGAAGGCTTGATCAAAGTGGTTGTCGACGATGTTATGGAAGCGTTCTTCGGCGGCCATTTTTTCCTGCGGGAACCGAATTGACATTTGTTCCAGCCTTTCCGCAACCGTAAGGTCGTCGAGGAGAGGCAAGACAGTTTGTTTTATTTCACTGGTTAATAGGTTGTCCAGGATCTCAAGTGCAAAAACGCGTCGCTCGGCGATTTTCGAGTCTATGTTGGCTCGGGTATCCAGGATGACAATCGAGGGGAACAGAAAACTGATCAATAGCAACATACTGTCACGCCGCACTTCCAGTTCGCTCGCTAATGCTGCGTGAAGTCTCTTGAAATGTGGTTCATCCCGCAAGTCGTCCATGGCGGACAGTAACCAGGTGATCAGCTGTACTTCTTCATCCAGGCTATTTACAAAAATATACTGATCATCCGGTTCGGCTTGGAAGTGCAGCTTTGCAAGACTCAGCCGGACCTTATGTCGCAGTTCCGGTTGCGCTATCTCTCGATGGCGCAAGAGAATCTCGATGGCCTGCCCGCCGCCAATTTCCATGATTGTTTCGATAATGTGGCTTTTTTCCTGCCGGGTCGCTTCGGGTGATGTGAGCTCGGTATCAAGTTCCAGTAGCGCGGCCTCACCGAAATACCGCAGCGATTGACTGGTGGTACCCTGTAGGGAAGCAATGGCGAGTTTTTCCACCAGAATATTAACGAGTCGGGGGTCTTGCAGATTACCCGCAGCAATGATGGCTCGTTCTACGATTAGCGGGTCGGTATCTTCCAAAAGTTCAATCAGGTAGTCTGAAAAACGGGGTACACCTGTTTCAGCGATGACTTCGGTGGCCAATAATCGCTCGTTAATATTTTGCGACCGAACACTGTCGAGTAGGTGACGGTTGGCCATTTCGTTGGCCTGGTCGAAGTATAGAATCCCGACCAGTGCTCCTTTCCTGAGGTCCTGGTCGGATTTGTTAAGGAAGGGAAGTAACCTGTCTGTGGTGTCAGCAGGTCCCAGGGTCGCGTAGGTTTTTAATGCCTGGCCTCTAATTATTGGATCGGGTTCCTGCTCGACTCTATCCAGCACGGCACTGATTAAGGGCCGAATATGCAGCGAAGCAATCCTGCGCAGAACGTCCATTCGGACATCATGGTTGTGGTTGCCCATGAGCGTTTTGATGAGCTCGGTGATCTCCGGGTGTTCCATCTCTTCGAGTAGATTGAGGCAATAGAAAATTTCTGCCGGGTAACTGCTTTTTAGCCCACCTTTAATGATGTTAAGGCTGGCATTATCCAGATCACTAAGTGCGATCTCGCCCAGCTTTCTTTTTTGAATATTGACTACGAGGTTGGACACGTAGAGCCGTCTTACAAAAAAGCCAATAACGATCCACGTCAGCATCAGCGCGCTCAGTACAACTAGAAATGATTTCGGCTCTAATCCAAACTGTGTTGTGAGCACGTAAAGGCAGATACCGGCAAAGCCACCGGCAACCGGGTCAATCACTCCTTCTGTGAGCGCAATACCCTGACTTCTTTGCCGATCTGGCAGCACCTGGAACAGGACGGTGACGCTGCTTTTCCAGATCGCGGATTGAAGCACGAATCTGGCTGCGTTGGTCGCCACCATCACGATAAAGATAGCGGCCGCCTCGAAACCTGAAAATTCCATCGCAGTAACCGCTGTAGAACCAATAAATATGACCACGGGGAATGTAATGACACCGGCCAGAATGCCAAATCTCCGGAGGAATGGAGCGAAGACAATAATCATTACAAGCACTGTTAGGAAGCCTGAGACGGCGTAGAACTGGGCGATGAAGGCTGCCAACGAATTCTGGTCGTCGAACTGGCGTGCTGAATAGTCGTAGAATGCAACATCCAGAAAGAAGTAAGCAAACATGTAGGCGACGTAACAGAACGTGATGAGCCGAACGTAGGGAAGCCGGAACAGGCCGAGCAACCGCACTTCGCCAGATGGAATGTTGCCCTCAGAGACATATAAGGTAGAGCGATAATGCGAGACCGTATAGCTGACGATACCGAATACGATGAAAGTCGTGAACATTGCGACGATTAAAAGATCTTGCACCTGAATAAACTTAAGCAGCAAGACCACGAGGAATCCCCCCGCCATCTCCGCCAGAAATTCACCTGAACGGGCGATCCCAGAGAGTCGTTTGGTTTGTCGCACATTGAGCAGCCTGGAAAGCAGCGCCACAAACTGCAGACTAAACAGCATATACACCAATTCGAAGAAGAGTGGCAATGTGAAGATCAGGTATGGGCTGGTGCTGACGCCTAGCAACAGGCGCATCGTAATCAGGCCAACAAGAATGATCCCAATGATTGCAAACAGATAGTTACGCACAGCGAAGCGGTGTGTCAGGCGATCGATCAGCAGCGTCATTGGCATTCCAACTGCCGCGATCAGGATTGCGATCAGCGCCAGTTGTTCCGCTGCCCAATAGTTCAGGAAGAGCGTGATGGCACAAACACGAATCATGCCGATGCCAATGCCAGACATGAACATGTTGCTGAACAAGAGCGAGGTGGGTGTCTTGTCTTCGGGGCGAATGCCTAGTCTGGCTAGAAAGCGATCACCAGCGGTCAATGGGGCACCTGGCGCAACTGCCATGTCACTCAAGCTGAATTGCTCTTTAATTGTTAGAGATGGTAGCAGTATGACACTCATCCGTGGTTTTTGTATGCGTCATAAAAGATTATCGATCGATACAGGTTTTGTCTCAGAGTTGGCTGAAGGAGTTGGTGTTCGGGCGTTTTCGTGCACTTTGGAGAGCGAATCTGCTAATCTTTCAGGCGATATTTATAGGGAGAAAAAAAAGGATGTCAGCAGTCGGTACTGAAGGAAACCCACTCCGGGTTGCAATCATTGGCTCGGGACCAGCGGGATTCTACACTGTCAGTAATTTCCTAAAGAAAAAAGAACTAGTCGTAGAGTTCGACATGTATGACCGGCTTCCCACACCTTTCGGGTTGGTTCGAGCTGGTGTTGCGCCGGACCACCAAAAAGACAAATCAGTGCAACGTGCCTATGACAAAAGCGCGCAGAAGCCAAACTATCGGTTCTATGGCAACGTTGAGTATGGATCAGACATTCATCTTGAAGATCTGAAGAAGCACTACCACCAGGTGATGTTTACAACAGGTGCGCCATTTGATCGTAGCCTGGGTGTGCCGGGTGAAGATCTTGAAGGTAGTTTTTCCGCGACCGAGTTCGTTGCATGGTACAACGGCCATCCGGATTTTGCCGATCGCCGGTTTGACCTTAGTCAGGAAAGTGTCGCGATAGTGGGGATCGGCAACGTTGCCATGGATGTCGCCCGTATTCTGTGTAAGACATACGATGAACTGGCGGTAACCGACATTGCCGATCATGCGCTCGAGGCTCTAAAGAACAGCAAGGTAAAGAATGTATACATTCTGGGCCGGCGTGGCCCTGCGCAGGCGGCCTTCACGCCACCTGAAATCAAAGAAATGGGTGAGTTCGAAGATGCAGATGTTACCGTGCTGTCAGATGAAGCCGTTGTTGACCCCGCGAGCCAAGCCATTCTTGATGAGAGTGGAGATAAAAACGCGCAGAAAAATGTAGGTTTTATTCAGGAATATGCCCAGCGTCCAGTTGGCGGAAAGTCGCGGCTGCTGACCATCCGCTTCCTGGTTTCACCCACGGACGTTATTGGTGAAGATGGCAAAGTGGCCGCGATCAAGCTGGTTAAAAATGAACTGGTCCAGGGTGACGATGGCTCGGTTAGACCAAGACCGACTGAGTTGGAAGAAACCATTCCTGTGGGATTGGTGTTCCGCTCTGTCGGATACAAGGGTTTGCCGTTGCCGAATATCCCCTATCATCAGGACTGGGGAACGATTCTTAATGAGGCTGGCAGGGTTGTCGATGAATCTGGTGACGCGGTAACGGGTTTATATACGGCCGGTTGGATAAAGCGCGGCCCGAGTGGCGTGATTGGTACGAATAAGACCTGTGCGCAGGAAACGGTGGCATGCATGGTTGAAGACCTTGCAGCCGGCCGGTTCAATGCACCTGAAGATCCGAGTATTGAAGGTGCGGCAGCCCTGGTTGGACAGCGAGAGCCAGATGCAATCAGCTACCAGCAATGGCAGACCATTGATGCTGTGGAAGTCGGTAAGGGCGAAGCCCAGGGCCGGCCCAGGGTCAAATTTACACGCGTGGCCGATATGATCAGTGTTGGGAAAAGCTAACCCTTTACTGCAGGTATTACCTCATCCAGGTAAGCGTTCAGTGCGTCTTCATTCCAGGGTGCGCGTAAAGCAATGTTGATCATGTCCGCCCCGGCTTCCTTGTAAGCATTGATCCGATCAACCGCTTCAGTGGGTGTACATAGGAGTGCGCCGCCTTCAACTCGGCTGGCGGCCGGGCCCCAGGCAGTGACAAGCTTATCTCGTTCAGCGTCTACTTCTGACTGTGAGGTGCCCAGGTGAAACATCAGGTTGATTGAACGCCTTAGTGTGTTGGGGTCACGGTGTAGTTTCTCACACCACGTATCGAGTACGCTGGAAAGTCGGGAAAAGTTTTCCACCGAGGTATACGCGGCGTTCCAGCCATCTGCATGTTGGGCGACCAACTTCAGCGTTTTCTTTTCCCCGAGGCCGCCCAGCCATATGGGCAGTCTGTCTTGAATGGGCAACGGTAAACTCGACGCATTGTCGACGCTATAGTGCTTGCCCTTGAAGGAGGTTCGCTCCTGAGTCAGTAACCCTCGAATGATTGTTGTTGCCTCGCCCAGCATGTCAAGGCGGGTGCCGCTGCCTGGAAAGTCATAGCCATACGCTCTCGCTTCCTGTTCGTGCCAGCCTGCGCCCAGTCCCAATTCGAATCGCCCACCGGAGATATGGTCCAGTGTCGCTGCAGCCTTGGCAATGCTA
>JABGVY010000384.1 GCA_018645845.1 Gammaproteobacteria bacterium
CATTTTTAACAGGCGGCAACCTTATCATTGGGTTACTCAATATTCAAATTAAGTTACCCAATTTAAATTGCCTGGGGTAGAATGGACCAATAGAGCATCAAGAGGTTCGAACGATTAAAACTGCAGGCACCGATACTAAATTTGGGCGTGAGCAGGCTGTTAAGGTCTCCCAACATGCAGCTACCCAAGGGGATGGGCAACGTAATCTGCCTGATCAAATCGTAGATTTGTTTTTGGCCCTGATCTTTATGGGGGATTTAAAGCCTGGTGATCGACTGCCACCTGAATTAGCCCTGACCGAAATCCTTCGCGTTAACCGATCATCACTACGGATGGCGATGCGAGTGCTTGTTCGTTTTAGAGTGATTGAATCAAATAGAGGTTCCGGTTTAACCGTACTTGATCACCAAGCGCATGCTGGCATCAACTTTATCACCGAGCTTCTTCGCATTCCTGAGCTCGATATGGGTTCAAGCTTCATACTGGAGATGTTAGAGAGTGCGCCGGAGTTCATAGAGCTGTTGGTGAATGCATCCATAAAGAATAGGGGTGTTGATCGTAACCTCACTTACATCGCAACTCTTGAGCAGAAGATCAGCTATTTGAAAAGCGGTAGCAACCCAGGAGAGTTGGCTCGACTAGACATTCAAATGCAGGATAACGCTAGCGCGAGTTTCAAAAATTCTATTTATCGGTCCGCCTATAATTCCTTTGCGCCGATAAGAGACTACTTAATGGAGCTCTACTACTCGATGGGTGGTGACCAGCTAAGTTATGTTGAAAATGAAAAAGCACTGTCGCTTGCATTTTTGACACAAGGAATTGGTGAGGATGAGTTTAGAGAGCGATTTCGACAACTCGTTAGTGATGCGGTCGATGAATTTCGTGACTATCTAACCGATCTTCCAAAAGAACCTCGGTTATTGGTCTCGCCCCTGCAGCACTATCCAGAAATGGTGAGTTTGAATTCAAAATAAACAAACGAGGAGTAAAGTCTATAGAAGTCATCAACAAAATCGCCCCCAGTGAACAGCAGGCAAGAAGATTCACGGAACCTGGTCATGATCGCCCGATCTACATGTTAAACCTCCTTAAGTTTAAGGAAAAAGCTGAGTACGAAGACGCTCGAGAAACCAGCCTGTCTGGCGCAGAAGCCTATGCGATTTATGGTAAGGAGGTGGCTGGGCATCTGGCAAAAGTGGGGGGTGCTCCAGCATTCTCAGCCGGCGTTGAAAGCCTCAGGGTGGGGGAAGTGGAAGAGCTTTGGGACATGGCAGCTATCGCTATGTATCCCTCCCGCAGCGCCATGGTGGAGATGACGAGCTCGCCTGAATACCAGGCTTCGACCGTTCACAGAACGGCAGGGTTGGCGGGGCAACTCAATATAGAACTGGTCGGACCAAGAGGTGTGTGGCTTAAGCAGCAGGAGGCTAACAAAAAATGAAGTGGATTACCGGAATAGCTCTGGTGCTAGTCGTATTGATGGGAACTGGTTGGATCTTTCGGGCGGAAATTGCTCTTTTCGGCATAGGTCAACTGGCATCATCGCAATCGGTAATAGGCCCGACCCAGGAAATCACATGGTCTACCGGAGCGGTTGATAAAACGCTTGATCCTGCGGAACGTCCACCGAATATCGTACTGATTCTGGCCGATGATTTGGGATGGAACGATCTATCCATGAATGGTCCGAATCCAACAACCCAGACCCCAAACATTGATGCACTAGCGGCACAAGGCGTAACTTTCTCTCAAGGCTATGCGGCCAATGCGAGTTGTGCGCCGTCTCGGGCAGCTTTGATGTCCGGGAGGTACGCAACTCGATTCGGTTTTGAGTTCACACCGACACCGCCAGGCATGATTCCCATCACCAATATGATCGGTGAGATGCAGGATCGACCTCTACTACCGCCCGGTGTTACGAGTTCAGAGGAGTCCACGCTCACTTATCCCGAAATGGCTATGCCACCCTCAGAGATAACCCTGGCAGAGCTGATCGCCGATGCGGGATACCACACATTGCATATAGGAAAGTGGCACCTGGGCCTCGAAAAGGGAACATTGCCCCATGAGCAAGGGTTTGCCGAGAGTTTGCTCCGAGTGGGTGGTCTTTATGGACGTCTGGACGACCCGGATGTGATCCAAGCTCGGCAAGAATTTGATCCCATCGACAGGTTTCTCTGGGCCGCTACCGGGCTTTCCGCCCGTTTTAACGGTGGTCCTCTATTCGAACCACCAAAATATTTGACCGACTACTACACGGATGAAGCCGTTAAAGCCATCGAAGCCAACAAGGATCGCCCGTTCTTTTTGTACCTAGCGCACTGGGCGCCGCATACCCCACTACAAGCGACTCGAGAGGACTATGAAGCACTTTCGGATATCGAATTACATCGGGAGCGAGTGTATGCCGCGATGATCAGATCTCTAGACCGCAGTGTGGGTCGAGTCATGGACGCATTGAAATCTAACGGCCTAGACGAAAATACCTTGGTGATATTCACATCAGATAATGGCGGAGCCGGCTACATTGGCCTGCCGAATGTAAATGATCCTTACCGCGGTTGGAAGGGCTCATTTTTTGAAGGGGGCATTCGAGTCCCATTCTTGGCGCGCTGGCCGGCTAGGTTACCGTCAGGTTCAACCTATACTGCACCCGTTCACCACTTCGATATTTACACTACGGCGGCGGCAACGGCGGGTGCTGATCTTCCTACCGACAGACCGATAGACGGTGTGGATCTGATGCCTTACCTGATAAACACTGATCTAACCGATACGCCGCATGAACATCTTTTCTTCCGCAGTGGCGCGGCCCAAGCGGTGCGGGATGAGCGGTGGAAGCTGGTAGTGAGCGCGCCACAAGGCCTGCCTCGCAAAGAATGGCTCTTCGACCTCACCTCAGATGGAGAATGGAACAATCTCCTTGCTGAACAGCCTGAAGTTGCCAATCGATTGCGAGATGCACTTGAGGCGCATAACAGTGAACAGACCGAACCACTCTGGCCCTCGATAGCCACGACCGCCCGCAATATCGACAGAGATCTTTCGCAGCAGGATCAACCGGGCGACGAGTTCGCGTACTGGAGCAATTGAGAAACTCCGCCACCGCAGCCAATTTCCATCCTATTTACCTGGAAATTGGTAACGTCCCTTTATCCAGAAGCTTTAGGCAATCTGCTTGGTGCCAGCCCAGTAACGATCTTTCAACAATCGCTTGTACAACTTACCGGTTGGATGACGTGGTAATTCTTGTTCAAAGTCGATAGACCTGGGGCATTTGATATGTGAGATCTCGCTGCGACAATACTCAATTAGCTGTCGTTCGCAATTATTCGTACCCTATGCTGCCATTGCCTTTCGAGCATTTCCAGTTTAGTGTTTATTGTTGTTGTTTTTGATCCAAATGGTCCTCAGTCAATTCGCCCGAAAGCTCAATGTTATTGCCTATTTGACGGCTGAAAATCTTGCACTTCGTCATCAGCTGATCGTGTTGAAACGAAGCCATAATAGGCCGCAATTGAAAGAACGTGATCGGGTGTTTTGGAAAGTGTTGTCTAATGTTTGGCCCAGTTGGCGAGATTCGTTAGTGATTGTGCAGCCAGCGACAGTGATTCGTTGGCATAGACGGGCGTTCAAATTGTATTGGCGCCAAAAATCCGGAGGGGCCAAGCCCGGGCGACCAAGATTGGATGCGGAAGTAAAGTCTCTAGTACTGAAATTATCTTCATCTAACCCTATGTGGGGTGCCCCTCGAATCCATGGTGAGTTGCTGAAACTTGGTATTGAGATATCAGAGCGGTCAGTGTCAGGGATCATTAAGCGAAACAACCGGAAACCGCCATCGCAAAGTTGGAAGACTTTTATGAGTAATCATATGACAGATATGGCTGCTATCGATTTTTTAGTTGTGCCCTCGATCCGTTTCAAGATGTTGTTTGTGTTTGTTGTACTGAGTCATGATCGGAGAAAAGTGATTCATTTCAATGTTACAGCGAATCCAACAGCGCAATGGACTGCTCAACAAATTGTTGAAGCTTTCCCATGGGATACCGCACCAAAATATTTACTGCGAGATAGGGACAAGTTTTTCGGCAAGCTCTTCCAGAGCCGCGTTAACTCCATGGGAATAGAGGAAGTTTTAACTGCATATCGTAGCCCCTGGCAGAATGCTTATGTTGAACGAGTCGGGTTGACGGGCAAAGAGTAAACGCAGCGGCCATGGAAAGCTGAGAACCCATTGTCGTATCCGTGCTTTCGGGATGACGTGGTCAATCAAGTGAGCCGAGGTTTCAATCATGCGCCGTGCACCGCAGGATGGACAAAAGCCTCTTTGTTTACATGAAAAGGCTACCAGATGTTCGAATCTGCAATCATTGCATTTCACCCGAAGAAAACCGTGTTTCAATAATCCGCATCGAAGGTAACTGCGGAATTCATCGTGAACGAAAGATGGCAACGAAATGTCCGCATTGGAAAGATGGGACTGGAATGAAGGAAGGTTTGCTCAATGATTCTGTAAAGTTCGGTTTCTTCCGGTTTGTGTCGTTGATAAACAAAACCACCGGGAGATTTTGAGAGTGAACCTAAGTGTGCAGATTTTTCCAGCATTGCAGCATCTTGCAAGATCTACAAAGTTGTGGATGTACTACGGTGACGAGACTTACTGCGAGAGATGAATTATTTCGTCTGCGAAATCTTGCTTTAACTATGCCGAGATTACGTACGACGCTTCAATTTTTCGTATTCGCAGGTTACGTGGCCTCGATGGTGGACCATGGGATAATGACGACTTATTGCACCTGGATTTTTAGTGCTGGGAGGTTGTAATACTTGGAGGTGGCTCTCGCAATTTTCCGTTGGAAAATGCTGCCGCCACTATTTCTGCGGGATCCGTTTTGTGTTTTCGCGAAGCGAAAGCCACAAAATTGGTGGCCGGAGGTGGAATCGAACCACCGACACGGGGATTTTCAATACGTTGTCAACAAGTTATGCCCAAGAAAATCAACTGTTTACGTGAGCGACATTCTTGCTATATGCACCACTGAGCATAACAAAGCGTAACCAATCCCCGCAAAACTCCACATTGACGTCGTAATCTTCCCACGGTCCTATGGGGCCGCGAATCACGTAGAATCAACCAATTTGAGTCAGAAGCAGAACAGCTCGTCTCATAAAGCTTTACGTGTCTATTGGCGAAAATTTCCGGCAGAATCAAGAGGGCTGACCATATAGGGCTTTATGGTAGTTCTATCAAAGGATGGCGGTTGGAATAGTTGATACTGGTTGCGAATTTAATTTCGAATGGTTTCGATGCGTTTTGCTAAGTTACGCAATAAAGTACTCCACCAGATTATGTATCGAATTAGAAACTTGCACACATATTCTCTATGTTTTTCAAATTGGGTGAGATAAATGATCGCCTCGTAGCACTTCACTATTGAATACTGATTCTTTTTGTTGATGGCAACCGTGTTGTCAATGGCACTTCAAAACTGACCCCCCTTTGGTCAAAATTGGCACCCCAAAATTGACCCCCTGGTTTTTACTCCTTTGTTGCTTTTTTGATCACGTCGGTTTTTCTCTTGTTCTTGAGTCGATAACTATCACCACGGATCTGAACGACATGAGAGTGATGAAGTAATCGATCCAGCATGACCGATGTTGGTGCGGTGTTATCGGCAAAGACCTTTTCCCATTCACCGAACGATAGATTGGAAGTCAGGAGAATTGACCCGCACTCGTAGCGTTGTGTGACACCCTGGAAGAATAGATTAGCCTGATCACCTGCCAGTGGCAGCTATCCAATCCCATCAATAATTAAAAGAGAGGATAGTGATTTTAAGCCGCATTTACCTCAGATTTCAAAAGTATTCTGATTGGGGTTCTTTGTGAAAAGAAGTCTGTGGGGCTGTTTATCAGTAGAGGATGGTCAAAGTCTCAGTGTCAATATGATCATAGTGATTGTGACTGATCAAAATGACATCTATGGGTGGGAGGTTGTCGATCTGAATGCCTGGTTCGTGGATACGTTATGGGGCGCATAAAGTAAAAGGGGCTGACTCTTTTTGCAAATACAGGTCGGTCAATATGTTAGGGCCGTCTACCTGAATGAGCATTGTTGCATGGTTGACAAATGTCACCGACAACCCAATTTGCATTCTAGCGTGTGGAACCTGTTGGGGGAGAATTTCAATCTGATTAGGCCAGGACTTGGCGTTAGTCATCATGAACTGCCAACCCAGTTTCAGGAAATCATCTAATGTTTTTTTGCGTGGGCTTCGTAAGCGTAAACATCTTTCCAGCGAGATTGGCAGTTCTGGAACCCTGGTAACCGGGCGCGGCAACAGAGCCAACAAGAATCGATCCGAGGAGCAGA
>JABGVY010000206.1 GCA_018645845.1 Gammaproteobacteria bacterium
TACCTAGAAAGTGGTGGGCCCGGGAGGACTCGAACCTCCGACCAATGGATTATGAGTCCAGTGCTCTAACCAACTGAGCTACAGGCCCTTGTGCTTCAGTTTAGAAGGCGGGTAGTCTACCAGAAGACTAGTCTATGGCGAACTCAAACAAAAAATCCGTCATAATTTTGGTTCCACGCCTCAGATTCTCTACTGATATGCGTTCGTTGTTGCCATGTACCCCGGTTACCTCGCCCTGAAGATAAAGGAAAGGAGCAAATCCGTAGCTGACAATGTCGACATCACGAAAAAAGTGGCTGTCGGTAAAACCGGTTGAAACACTAGGGATCAGCACAGCGTTTTCCATATTTTTAGTTGCCGAAATCTCTATCGCATCATAAAGGGGTGTGTCAGTTTTGCTGATGGCCGGCGTAAAACCCATAATCCTGGTGATGTCGATGCTGTCGTCGTTGATGATGGTGATCAACTCGGAGAGGAACTGCTGCGGATCCTGGTCTGGCAGGAGCCTGCAGTCCAGCTCAAGTTCAGCTGTCGGTGGTACGACGTTGATTTTGTTGCTGCCCTTCAGTGTAGTCAGTGAACAAGTATTGCTCAGCAAGGCTGCTCGCCATGGCTCCTCCATTTGAAGGGTAAACATAAATGCATCATTGTCTACTGCTCTTGATATATTGGACATCATGACCTGGCGCTCTCCATCCTGAAAAGGCGCAAGAGCAGCAAAGTAGGCCTGGACCTCTGGCACGACTCTTCTCTCGAATTGGGTATCCGCAATTCGGGTACCGGCCCTGAGAATTCTTTTTACCGAGCTTGTCACTCGCGGTGCGCTGCCATGGCCAGGGATATCTGTGGCGGTGAGTCGTAACCATAATGGGACTTTCTGGGTAACTTCGATGTTAAACGCCGGAATGTCGTCCAGCAACATAGCCGAGCCACCTTCATTGACCAGATAGCCCACGCCTTCGAAAATTTCAGGTCGGTTTTCCAGTAACCAACCCGCACCATAAAACCCGCCGGCTTCTTCGTCGGCAGTCGCCATAAAGATGACGTCCCTGTTCAGCGTCTGACCGCTGTCTTTCAGCGCAAGAAACGCTGAGAGTTGGGCGATGCCCAGGCCTTTGGTGTCAATAGCTCCACGACCATAAATGTAGTCGTTCCTGATTTCGCCGGATAGCGGTGGTACGTCCCAGTATTTGGTATCTGCGGGGACAACGTCAATGTGGTGCAGAAGAATCAGGGCAGGCTTATTACCGCCCTTGAGACGTGCCCAGATGTTTCCTCTGTTGGGTGCTGATTCGGCAGTTTCGAACGGGATATCTGCCTCTTCAAGAATATTTGCCAGGAAGGCGACTCCCCGGGACTCGTTACCTGGAGGATTCACTGTGTCGATGGCTAGGTATTGGCGAAGCCAGTTTACGGGCTGGTCGGCGTGAATTGGGACAGATGTTAGGAGGGCCAGAGATATCAGTAGTTTCAGCATACTTGGATCCTACAAACGAGTCAGAAAATCATAATTGTCAGGCACTGTCAATTTTCCAGCCTTGGCTGGACACGGGCAACATGTTTACCTACTATTCGCCTCAACTGGCCTCGAATCGAAACGATAGGGGACCTGATACGCAAAATTATAAAACCGTCATTTAAGCTCGGACTTGATCCATCCATAAAAGGACAGGTACCTATGAAACCATTCTTTTGCCATCAACCGATGGCAGCTCGTATTTGTTGGCTGCAATCCGTCCCTCGATTGAGGAGGCGTTGTGATTAACGTCAATACATTCAAACAAAAAAAACAAAGCGGTTCACGCCTTTCCATGGTTACCTGCTACGACGCATGGTCAGCCAGGATTCTGAACAACACGGATGTGGACTGCCTCCTGGTCGGAGATTCGCTTGCCGTGGTCATGCATGGTTTTGATTCGACAGTACATGCCACGACCGAAATGATGGAATTGCATGTTGCGGCGGTTAGCCGGGGTGCACCCGATAAGTTTATTGTCGCTGACATGCCATTTCTTTCATGTTCTAAAGGATTGGAAGTTGCGATGAATTCAGTGCACCGCCTCATGCGAGCTGGCGCTCATGCGGTCAAAATTGAGGGCGCTAGCCACCAGCTTCCAGTGATTACGCAGATTATTGAAGCAGGGGTTCCTGTCATGGGTCATCTCGGGTTGATGCCCCAGTCGATTCATAATCTTGGTGGGCACAAGGTGCA
Organism: Gammaproteobacteria bacterium; assembly: GCA_018645845.1. Classification (GTDB taxonomy): domain Bacteria; phylum Pseudomonadota; class Gammaproteobacteria; order Pseudomonadales; family Azotimanducaceae; genus UBA9659. The sequence continues at coordinate 2,213 of JABGVY010000206.1, forward strand.
AGGGAAGGACGAAGCGGGTGTGCAGAAGATCACCATGGAAGCGAGAGCGCTGGAAGCGGTGGGCTGTTTTTCTCTCGTTCTTGAATGTGTTCCCAACAACCTTGGCGAGTGTATCTCTCGATTGTTGAGCATTCCGACGATAGGCATTGGTGCCGGACCAGGCACCAATGGACAGGTGCTGGTGCTCCACGACCTTATAGGGGCCAATCCTGACTTTTCGCCCAAATTCTTGCGCAGGTATGCGGATGTCCACGAAATAATTGGTGCGTCGGTACAGAGATATCACCGGGATGTAGCGGAGGAATCATTCCCCTCGGTTGAGGAGAGCTACGGGTGAAGGTTTTGACATCGATTGCAGAGGTCCGAGGCTACAGGAAAGAGGTGTCCGGTTCAGTTGGATTCGTTCCAACAATGGGAGCACTCCACCAGGGACACCTTTCTCTGGTAGAGCGAAGTCTTAATGAAACAGACCACACTATAGCCAGTATCTACGTGAACCCAACCCAGTTTGATAACCCCATGGATCTCGCGAACTATCCAGATTCAATCAGTGTTGACCTGGAGCTACTGCAGGCTGCGGGTGTTTCCGCTGTGTTCATGCCGACTTATGATTCGTTGTATCCGGATGATTATGCCTATGAGGTTAACGAAAAGTATTTTAGCAAGGAGCTTTGTGGCGCGAATCGACCAGGGCATTTCACGGGGGTTCTGACCGTTGTGTTGAAGCTGTTAAATCTCGTCCAACCCCAGAATGCCTACTTTGGAGAGAAAGATTTTCAACAGCTTTCTCTAATAAAAGGAATGGTAGAGGCCTTGTTTCTAGAAACTGAAATTATTGGGTGCCCAACAGTCAGGGAGGCAGACGGTCTGGCAATGAGTTCCAGAAACCTGAAACTTTCGAACTGTGATCGCGACAAGTCGTCGCTTTTCAATAACTTGCTGAGTAACAACCTGTTGAGCGATCAAGAAATTCAAAAGGAATTGGGTCGCACCGGTTTTGAGGTGGATTATGTTGTGACTAAAGGTGATCGGCGATTTGGCGCGGTAGTGATGGGTGACGATCTTGTCCCGGTTCGTTTGATAGATAATGTAGAGGTAATCAGCTGATGTTGCTTTGTCTTGATGTAGGTAACAGCCAGGTTTTTGGCGGTATTTTTCATGATCATGAGCTTCAGGTACAGTTTCGGCGAACCTCTCAAACCAATAGCTCTTCAGACGAGCTTGGCGTGTTCTTCCGTTCGGTGCTGCGGGAGAACAATGTAGAGCCGGACCTGATCTCGAAAGTGGCAATTTGTTGTGTCGTGCCAGATCTACTTTATTCTCTTAGAGCCTGTTGCCAGAAATACTTTGGCCTTGATCCTTTGATTCTGCGTCCTGGCATCAAGACAGGGTTGAAAATCCAATACCGGGATCCGAAGGAAGTGGGTGCAGATCGGATTGCTGATGCCGTGGGCGCCATCAAAATGTTTCCCGAAAAGAATTTGATTGTCGCCGATTTTGGAACCGCAACGACCCTATGCGCCATTACCAGGAACAAGGAGTTTCTGGGTGGTAACATCATTCCGGGTGTCAGGTTATCCATGGAAGCATTGGAAGAAAGAACAGCGCAACTTCCTTCAGTCGAAATTCTACCGCCACGAAATGCGCTGGGCAGGACGACTGTTGAAAGTATTCAATCAGGTCTTTACTGGTCTAATGTAGGCATGGTCAGAGAACTGGTTTGCAGAATCACCGAAGAAGAATTTGCAGATGAGCCGCCTCTGGTGGTCGCAACTGGTGGTTTCGCCCAGCTGTTTAATCGCGAAAAGTTATTCGACGAAGTGGTGCCCGATCTGATTCTCGCAGGTTTGCGGGAAATCGTTCGCCTTAATCAGTAGCGATTTTCGATTTGGTAACCTGACTCGACTATCATGGGAGTGTGCTGAATAACATAAGGACTAGCTGGCTCTGTCGTCAGCGGTTTATCACAATATGCCCCCCATCCTAACAAGGCACTTAATGCCAGGAATGCTGTTGGTGTTGCTGGTGACTCTAAGCCTGTATCTGGTCACGATGCCGCAGACAATTACGCTCGAGGATGCAGGATTGTTCCAGATGATCTGCCACAAAGGTGGTATCGGTCATCCTCCTGGGTATCCGCTGTTCATCCTATCGTGCCAGGCTTTTGTCAATTTGCCTGTTTTTGAACAGGACGTGGTAGCCGGTAACCTGATGTCTGCGCTTTTTGCCAGTGCGGCGTGTTCGGTTCTGTTGATCGTGTTGCGGCAGTTACAGGTAACAGGTCTGTTATCCGTTTCGCTCGCTCTGGTTTATGGGTTGTCTGCGACCTTCTGGTCGCAGGCGATTATCGTTGAAGTTTATTCCCTTGCTGTGCTGCTGTTCCTGATTTGTTTGTCGCTGTCACTCGCCTACCGGGATTCGGAGCAAGTGAAGTATCTTCTATGGCTGGCGTTGGTTTATGGACTTGCGCTTTCGAACCACTGGCCGCTCCAGGGACTGGGGACGCCGGCGCTGCTGGCCATTCTGGCGCCTAAAGCACGATTAATCGTCCGTTTTTTATGGGTGCCGGCCAACTTTTTGGCCATTGTTGCCTTGATAGCACTTGGATTGGCGCCCTACCTGACATTGTTTCAATCGTCCCCTGAATTTTCGATCTATGGCCCCGTAGAGACGGGCGCGGATTTCCTGAAGTACATTACACGAGCCGCCTACACGGACCAGGCTGTACTCGCCGGAATTAGCGATAAGATCAGCTACCAATGGTGGCTCGTTGAGCGATCAGCTTTACAGTTTACGCTTCCCCTCGGAGTTCTCGCAGGGCTTGGTTGCCTTTTGTCCTTTAAGCTGCTCCCGCGGCACCTGTCGGTTGCGTTGGTACTGCTGTATCTTGGTGGGACCTCAATGCTTAATTTGATGCTAGGGTTTGAGTTCAACGATCAAGGGGTCGCGACGTTTAAACCCTACCCTGTGATCAGTTACGTTGCTTTGGTTATCTGGCTTGGAATTGCGGTGAGGTGGTTGATTGATTCGGTGGGACAGAGAGTCCCCTGGTTGCGTCAAACGCTCCCAGTGTTGCTAGTGGTATTAGTGTTTCTTGGTAATTTCCCCGCATTTCACAACAGCGACAACGGTTTTGCGCAGGCTTATGGTGAACTGGTGCTCGAAAAGGTTCCCGAAGGTTCGGTGTTATTTGTACAAGGAGATACTGGTATCGGAGTTATTGGTTTCCTACATTACGTGCGAAACCAGCGTCCGGATGTTGAGCTTCGCAGCTGGAACAATCTTGTCTTCAGTAACAGGCTGGTTTCACCTTATATGCCTCTGGGCCAGCAGGCGAAGTTGCGTAATGAATTTATCCGCAAGTCGGAAAAAGCGGTGTTTAGTACGATTCCCCGGGTAGAGGAAGGCCTCAACACGGGGCTGCTCTTTCAGCATAACGTTGAGTCAGGACATTATTGCGACCAGAATTTGCACGGTTATATAGAGAGCCTTGTCGCGCTTGACCGTCTCGATGTTCTTAGCAATGGTCACGAAAAGGAATTATTGTTTGGCCTGTTGTTCGAATTTTCACGCCTGCACATTGCCTTGGTGTCAGAAAATAATGCGGTTGATGGGGCAATTGAGATGGAACTGGCTACGATGGCGATGTTAGAGCAAACATTCCCAGGGAAAGTGGCGCTGCTTGAATTTCTTTTCCGGAACGGTGGTAATGTAATGCAAAAACAGCAGCTTGAACTGCTGGTTGAAGCTGCGGCTGCGCAGATGCGGCCCAAGGAAAGTGTGCGTATCAAAGCGCTTCTGGAAGAGTTCCAAGGCAGAGCTGCGCTGATCGCACCAGCGAAGCTGGATCTTGCTGCCGGTCACTTCGAACGGTCGATCGCCTTGAACCCCCAGCCCGGAAATACCAGCGTGTGTCCGCTGTATAAAATTTATCGTCAGTTAAACGTGCAAGCAAGCGCTGACGACCTGCTAAGCAGGTTCGATGGTAAAATATGTGATTAGTTTTATTTGTGACTGGATTAAACGGTGATGAGATTTATTTGCGACTGGATAGAGATTAAATGCTGAGCATTATTGTACCGACCTATCTGGAAGCAGAAAACATACCCTCTCTTATTGCTGAGATTTTTGGTTCACTCAATGAGACAGGTATCTCCTGTGAGGTGATTATTGTTGATGATAATTCGCCTGATGGAATCAAGGAGATTGTAGATCAACTGGTCTCTGACTTCCCCGTGCGTTTAATGCAGCCCAACGGCAGGGGGCGGGACCTTTCGCTGAGCGTAATCGAAGGAACCCTGGCGGCGCACGGTGATCATATTCTGGTGATGGATGCAGATTTGTCACACCCGCCGGGTTTGATTCCCTCTATGTATCGGACACTCTTGGAAGATGAGTCAGCATTTGTAGTTGGAAGCCGTTATGTCAAGCACGGTAGTTTTGACAGAAGATGGAGCCTTTGGCGATTTTTTAATTCCCACATCGCGACGCTTATCACGAGGCCCCTGGTGCAATGCCAGGATCCGATGTCAGGCTTCTTTGCCTTTCGGAGGGATCGGGTTGAAGACTACGACGACCTTAATCCAATTGGCTACAAGATCGGCCTTGAGCTCATGGTAAGGGGTAACTTCACGAGTGTTCGTGAGGTACCGATTAATTTTTCCGACAGGGAGTTAGGAGAAAGTAAACTTAACCTGAATCAACAGATAAAATTTTTGCGACATCTTCGAAGGCTGTATACCGTTAGGTTCGGTACGCTGGGTGAGATACTGAATTATGGTGCTGTTGGGGCTGGTGGTTTGGTTATAGATCTGCTGTTTTATTATTCGTTGCAGCTCCTGGGGATGCCCCATCAATTAGCCAGGGCATGTTCTTTCTGGCCTGCTGTCAGCTCCAACTGGTATCTGAATCGCGTTGCCACCTTTGGGGAGCGCAAACGGCGACCTCACGGCAAACAGTGGTTTGCATTCGTATTGACCAGCCTGCTGGGGTTCTCGCTTAATTGGGGGGTCTATTACATACTGACTAGCGGTACAGCTTACTTCGACGACTATCGACTATTGGCTTTGATTGTCGGAGTTGGCGCAGCAAGCGTGTTCAACTTTGTGATGTCGTCGCTGGTTGTCTACAACGAGAAACGACAATAGGAAGCTTTAACGTGCGATATGAAAACCTGAATATCTGGGATGGTCAATCGAGTAGCCAGCGCGAAGGTGCGCTGGTGGTATCCGATGGGCTTTTTGTCTCTGAATCGACTGACCCCGATGACCAGGTTCAGGATATGAATGGACTGTTTGCGATTCCGGGTCTGATTGATGCGCATGTGCATATGTGCCTGGATCCAGAGCTAAAGGACCCGCTACAGCAGACTGTTCCCGGTAAGGAAAAAGTCACGGAAGACATTCGACGTCGCGCTTCCATGATGGTCAGGGCAGGCATTACAACGGCAAGAGACCTGGGTGGCGGTGAATACCTCGAACTTGACGTTCGTGATGAAATCGCGGCGGGTAAGACCCTTGGGCCAAGACTGGTTTGTGCCGGCCAGCCTATTACCTCTGTCAGCGGTCATTGTCATTTCTGGGGTGGGGAAGCGAGCGGTGATGATGAAGCCGTCGCAGTGTTAGAACGCCAAAGAGCAAAAGGCGTAGACCTGATTAAGATGATGGTGACGGGGGGCAACATTACCCCAGGTTCGCGCCCGGTAGACAGTCAGTTTGAGGATCAAACAGTGACGAATGTCGTCGCACTGGCGAAACAGTACGGTTTTCACGTTGCAGCACACTGTCATGGCACAGATGGCATTCGTCAGGCTGCCTCAGCGGGTGTTACAACGGTGGAACATTGCTCGTGGGTAGGGGAATCCGGTTGGGGTAAAACCTTCGACACCGCTGTTGTTTCTCTCATGGTTAACAATGGCGTGTGGGTGTCTCCAACCATCAATGCCGGCTGGAAGAGGTTTACGCAGAAGGACTTTACGGAGATGGTGCAGCAGAATTACAGAAATATGAAGGAGGCGGGGATACGCCTGATTGCGTCAACCGACGCAGGCATCCCGAATGTTTTTCATCATGACCTTCCCAGGGCGCTGCCGGTTTTCGCACATTTTGCCGGATTAACTGCGGAGGAGGTTTTGCGATCTGCTACATCGGATTGTGCCGAAGCGATTGGGCTTGGCGGAATAACCGGTCTAATCAGGCCTGGTTACTCTGCGGATTTTGTTCTCTATGAAGAGAATCCATTGATCAATCTTGAAGTGCTGGAAAAACCTTTCATGGTTGTGAGCCGAGGCCGAGAGATTCAGCCAGCCTAGTCTTCCTGCTGAACCGCTATTCGTGGATTGACACACCCACCTCATCTAGGTAGGTTGCAGGCTGATAAACGCAACGGACTTCTAATGGAAAACTTGTTTGATTTATCCGGTAAAGTTGCTGTGGTTACTGGGTCCACAAAAGGTATTGGGCGGGCGATTGCCCAGCAGATGGCGTTCAATGGCGCCGATGTTGTGATCTCGAGCCGTAAAGAGGATGCTTGCCAGAGCGTTGCAGATGAAATTAATGCCGGGTTGGCCGGAAAGGGCGGTAAAGCCATCCCCATCCCATGCCACATTGGCTACAAAGAACAGATGCAACAATTAGTAGATAGCACCCGGGAACAACTGGGTAAGATTGATATCCTCGTCTGCAACGCGGCTGTCAATCCCTACTACGGTTCCATGATGGACATTCCCGATACCGCCTTTGAAAAGATTCTTGATTCCAATGTGAAGTCCAACCACTGGCTTTGCCAATTGGTACTGCCAGAAATGGTCGAGCGCGAAGATGGCGTTATTCTAATTGTCTCTAGCGTTGGCGGTTTACATGGCAGTGCTGTGCTGGGAACCTACGGTATCTCAAAAGCCGCCGATATGGCGCTTGCAAGGAATATTGCAACAGAGTTTGGGCCGCATAATATTCGTGCCAATGCGATTGCGCCGGGATTGATTCGCACCGATTTTGCGAAGGCATTGTGGGAAAACCCGGAGACCTTGAAGGCAACCACAGCCAATGCCAGTCTCAGGAGGATAGGTGAGCCCGAGGAAATAGGTGGCGCAGCAGTTTTTCTTGCCTCCAGGGCCGGTAGTTTTATGACAGGACAAACGGTCGTGATTGACGGCGGGCGCTGATGCCACAATGGGCTGGCTCAATTAGTTTGATGCTTTTAGAGGCTAAGCTACTGCTTTAGTAGTAAATATTGCACTTGTTGGGTAGTATGAAACGCTTTGGTAGAGTCGGGTTTAGAAGGCGTGGAGCGAAGAGATTTCCTAAAGATCTTTTCAATAGGAACGGTTGCGGCGATGAGCGGACAGGTTGCTCACCGTGGTGTGTTTGTTCCTGAAAACATTCCATTCGAGGATATGGATACCAGCATCCGAGGCATGGCGAATTCTATTGAGTTAATGTCGACACCGGCGCCAAACGCCGCGAATTATCTCAATGCTTTTCTGCCGAGTCAGCCCCAGCCTGCAGCAATAGATCAACCAACCCTGGCGACCACAAGCAGCCCTGATCTTGACGAGTACATCGCCAAGATGATCGACTTTGAACAGTCACATGCGGCGGACGCTTATCTTGAGCGGGATCAGTACCCGATTCTCATTTCCAGTTTCAAGCGCATAGATCGTGTCCAGAATCTGGTGGGACACGGTAACTTCAATGTTGTAAGTTTTGACGAAATGCTTGGCTATGGTCGGCGCTACAGGAGCGTGGGTGAGTTCACGCTGGCAGAAAAGACGTTCCTGGAAGAGTTATTTACCGCGAACGCACAGCGATATGGTTTTTTGGGTAAGAAAGTAATCGATGAATTGACTGCTCCCATTCCTGCAAAGGACCGAAAGAAAGTCGGGCGTACCGGGCATTTCCTGTACAGGGGTGAATCCGAGAGACTTTATAAAAAGCTACAGCAGGATCTTGGCACAAGTATCGTGCTGACCTCTGGAATTAGGAGCGTTGTTAAACAAACCCATTTGTTTCTTGCCAAGACGATTCAATCGAAGGGAAACCTGTCGAAAGCATCACGAAGTCTAGCGCCACCCGGACATTCTTATCATGGTGTGGGTGATTTTGATGTTGGTAAGGTCGGCTTTGGCCGGAAAAACTTTACTCAAGCTTTCGCTGACACTGACGAATTTCGGAAATTAGTCGATCTCGGGTATGTTGATATTCGCTATCCTCAAGGCAATATGTTCGGCGTTCGCTACGAACCCTGGCACATTAAGGTAGTGTAACCCGGGCGGCGGCTATCGCCAGAAGGGTCACTGCTTCCCCCAGACAAACCCAGCCGAGTGTTTTTGGGGACTCGTTTTTTTTATCCCTTCGCCCGCGGGTGAAATACGCAAACCGAAAGCGACTCTGGTCTATTTCAGACAGGGTACCGATGAATGCGGACCTCCCTCTCACCAGATCCCGACCACCAAGGGTGACGACAAAAGCACACCAAAAAGCGAACATCTCAGTCATCCAGTTTGGGTCATTGTTAACGTAGAGGTGGTAGAGCGGCAGAAACGGCGCAAGTACAAGAGATATATCGTACAGGCACTTTGAAGAATCAAGCTTCCCCTGCCCACCATCCTCGATGAAAAGCCTGAGACAGA
>JABGVY010000516.1 GCA_018645845.1 Gammaproteobacteria bacterium
ACGGCGTTTTGCTGTTCGGTATTGCGATGTTGGTAAGAGGCATCGTTGAAGCACTGGAATCTTTTGTCCGAGCAAATGAAAAACGAAAATCCACTATCAAAAACGGGATCGTAACAACAGGGTCAGAGTAAGTAACCGAGTAGATGAAGTTGCCAGACCTGTAACCAATCCCAGATCCGCGGCAGGTACTCAGCCGAGTCAAGGATGCCCCCGATACCCTCCAGCGGCACTAAGCGAACCACTAAACGCATCTTTTTGCTGCCAAGCGCCGTCAGTGGTTTAGAATGGACCCGAGTTACGCCGATCTCCTTTACCGGTCTGTTTCCGGAATAGGGCGTTACCGCTCCGTGAGCCAGCATAACGTTACACTTGTCGTGCAAAGTAACGCTTTCCTCGATACGGGAGCTACCTTACACAGCGCACACTTGTGTAACCTTGACTGGATAAACGTGGACAAACGGGCGCAACCCCTAAAGAACAAGTGATCATATAAGATATTGAAATAGTGCAATTAGTAGAGACATAGACCGCTAAAAATGGGCAGCACAGAACAACAACATACACCGATGATGCGCCAGTACCTGGCCATTAAGGCCCAGCACCCTGATGAACTTTTGTTCTATCGCATGGGTGACTTTTACGAACTGTTTTTCACAGATGCCGCTCAAGCAGCCGATGCGCTCGATATAACGCTCACCGCGAGGGGCTCTTCGGCAGGCGAACCCATTCCAATGTGCGGTGTTCCCTTTCATGCTGTGGATACCTATCTGGCTAAACTTGTTCAACGGGGTATCTCCGTTGCCATCTGCGAGCAGACAGGTGATCCCGCGACGAGCAAAGGGCCTGTTGAACGAAAGGTCATGCGCATCGTCACCCCGGGCACCCTGACGGAAGAATCCCTGCTGGACGCTGGCCGTGACAATCTTATCGCCGCGATCAGCGCTGACGGCACATCCTTTGGCCTTGCTACCCTGGATATCTCCAGCGGTCGATTTGAACTCGCTGAACATCCTGTTGAAACCAGCCTGATTAGCGAGCTTCATCGGCTTTCTCCTGCAGAGATACTACTGATGGATAATCAGCAGTATCCGTTAATCGCCACAGAACATTCAGGTTCAAGACGCCGGGCTGAGTGGGAATTTGATCTGACCTCTGCCAGGGCCGCATTGACGAAACAGTTCAACGTAAGAGACCTCGCCGGTTTTGATTGTGACGATATGGACCTTGGCCTTCGGGCCGCAGGGTGTCTGCTTGCCTATGTGCAGGAAACCCAGAGAACAGAACTGCCCCATATTAACCGCCTACAAAAGCTGACCAGTGATGAAGCTGTTCACATCGATGGCTCTTCACGTCGTAACCTTGAACTGACCCTGAACATCCATGGGGGCGAAGAACACACACTGTTTTCTGTGTTAAACAAAACAGCGACCAGCATGGGCGGACGACTACTACAGCGCTGGATTAATCGTCCGATCCGTTCACGACAGGTATTGAGCGGACGTATGGACGCTATCGATCAAATTGTCCAGGACAAACACGCTGACCCAATGTTCTCCTGTCTGCGGAACATCGGCGATATAGAGCGAATATTGGCCCGTGTCGCGCTCCGTTCCGCCAGACCAAGAGACATCGCGCGCCTCAGGGATGCACTCGCTATCCTGCCTGAACTCAGCGACCTGCTCGACGCTATTGATGCAGACCGCATTGCGCAACTCGCCATAAAATGTAAACCGCTGCCCGAGTTGGCACAGGAACTTGAAAAGGCCGTGATTGAAAATCCTCCCGTTGTTATCCGGGAAGGCGGGGTCATCAAAAAGGGATACGACGACGAACTGGATGAGCTCCGATCCATCAGCGAGAATGCTGCGGAATACCTGATAAAACTAGAAACCGAAGAACGAGAAGTCACGGGACTCAGCACACTCAAGGTCGGTTATAACCGGGTGCACGGCTATTATATCGAAATCAGTAAGAGCCAGGCTGAAAAAGCACCCGTGCATTATGTTCGGCGACAGACCCTCAAGAATGCTGAGCGCTTTATCACGCCGGAACTGAAGACTTTCGAGGACAAGGCTCTCAGCAGTAAAAGCCGGGCCCTCGCCAGGGAAAAACACCTTTACGACGAATTGCTGGAGCTATTAGTCGGACAGCTAACGCTGCTCCAGGATCTTGCCGACGCCATATCTGAACTTGACGTGATCAACACCCTCGCGGAACGTTCGGTCACCTTGCAGCTGGTCCGACCATTGTTAACCCAGGACCCTACGCTGGAAATAGAGCAGGGACGCCATCTTGTTGTTGAACAGACGATGGATGGCACGTTCATCGCCAATGACCTCGACCTGGGCGGCGAGACACAATTGCTGATTATTACCGGCCCGAATATGGGTGGTAAATCAACTTACATGCGCCAGTGCGCCATAATTACATTGTTAGCACACATCGGTTGCTTCGTGCCCGCCAGATCCGCGAACATTGGCGCAATCGACAGGATCTTTACCCGAATAGGTTCATCTGATGACCTCGCCAGTGGTCGATCCACCTTTATGGTCGAGATGACAGAAACAGCGCTAATCCTTAATAACGCCACGCCTCATTCGCTGGTGCTGCTCGATGAAATCGGCAGGGGCACATCGACCTTCGATGGTTTATCCCTGGCCTGGGCGGTCGCTAATTCGATCGCCACAGATATCGGCGCGCTAACCCTGTTCGCGACGCACTATTTTGAACTCACAGCCCTACCTGAAAACCTGGCACAAACCCGAAATGTACATCTCGCTGCCCGCGAGTTCGGTGAGGACATTGTCTTCATGTACGCGGTCAATGATGGCCCCGCCAGCCAGAGCTACGGGTTGCAGGTTGCTAAACTCGCCGGTGTCCCACAATCGGTCATCCGCATCGCTCAGGATAAGTTGAGGCAGCTGGAGGAAAACGAGGTCAGGATGGATGCTCACCCGGCACAGGCGGACCTTTTCGTGGCTGCAGCAACCGAACCCGATGAACTGCGGACCCGCCTGCAGGGTCTGGATGTGGATTCACTGTCGCCAAGGGAGGCACTGGCGCTGGTCTATGAACTGCATGGGCTGTCCCAAAATTAGCATTTAGCCCAATCCATATTGGAGCCGATAAGCCAGGCAGGATACATGCGCTAAGTAGACGGCCATCAACAGCCCTGAGCGCTACTTGGATGGACCTGAATGGGACCTGATCAGCCACGCGGGATACATGCGCTAAGTAGACAGCCATAAACAAACCCAACAACATAGTCATAGTCATCTATAAACAGCCACGTAGTGGATTGTCAGGACTCCAAAAGCTGATAGAATGCCCCTTTTTACAGATTTGAACGCTCAAGGGAACGATATGACATTTGTGGTAAGTGACGGATGTATTAAATGTAAGCACACCGATTGTGTAGAAGTGTGCCCGGTAGATTGTTTTTACGAAGGACCCAACTTTCTGGTTATCAATCCTGATGAGTGTATTGATTGCGCCCTATGTGAACCTGAGTGCCCGGTCGACGCCATTTATTCTGAAGACGAACTTCCGGAAGCCGAGCAGGAATACCTCGAGTTGAACGCCGAGCTCTGCGAAACCTGGCCAAACATTACCGAAAAGAAAGACCCCCTGCCCGATGCGGAAGACTGGGCAGAGGTGAAGAACAAGCGGGACCACCTGGAAATGTGAACACCCACAGGAAACGAGGTTCAACTCGTTTCCTGTTTTTTTGATCGCAGGTCACCTTAGCTTTGCGCTTGTATCTCGCGGGGCTCATCAGGCCCCATTCAGGTCCATCCAAGTAACGCTCAGGGCTGTTGATGGTCGTCTACTTCGCGCTTGTATCTCGCGGAGCTCATCAGGTCCCAGTCAGGTTTAACCAAGTAGCGCTCAGGGCTGTTGATGGTCGTCTACTTTGCGCTTGTATCTCGCGGGGCTCATCAGGTCCCAGTCAGGTTTAACCAAGTAGCGCTCAGGGCTGTTGTCTTGGAAGGTATTTTAGTGGGTCAACCGGCTTACCTTCTCGGCGAATTTCAAAGTGCAGCATCTCAACATTGGCGGCTGTTTTACCCACCCGTGCGATAGATTTGCCTGCCTTCACTTTCTCACCTTCCTTCACTAGCATCTTCTCATTGTTACCATAGGCCGATAGAAAACTGTCGTTGTGTTTTACAATCACTAACTGTCCGTAACCCCTGAGGTTACCCCCCGCATAAACAACAACACCATCGGCAGCAGCGCTCACCGTATCACCGATGTCCCCGGCGATATCGATTCCTTTATTGACCGGTTGAGCAAGGGAAAACGGGTTAATAACTTTCCCTTTGAGTGGCCATCGCCAGCTGGAAACAGGTGCAACGGGCGGTGCAGGTGCCTTTGATACTTTAGAGGTTGACCTAGAGGGCGGTAGGGACGCCACCGGAGCGCTGTCTTTTTCAGGCAACTTTGCCGAGCCACGTAGCCGAATCAACTGGCCAACATAGATCGTATAAGGGGGCCGAACGCCATTAATTCGAGCCAGGCTCTTGTAATCAAGACCATAACGGAACGCGATCGAGTACAGACTGTCACCCTTCCTGACCAAATAGGTGCCGGTACCACCGGCAACGGTGTAAATCGGCGGAAGTCCAGCACACCCGGGGATTAAAAACACCACTAGCAGCAGTGTCAGGCCGGCGCGCCCAGTTTTTTTATTCCAAGTCCTTTTCGGCATTCGATTCTTTGAGGAAAGCAAACCTGTCCATGAGAGAAATAACGAAAAAACCCGCGACCAGGGCTACTAATGCCAACACAGTCTCAGGATCACCACCGGTAAACTGTTCGTACGCACCGGGCAGAACGGGTTCCTGAACCACAGGCATCTGGCTACCGTCGGGTTTGATTTGGTAGCTGGTGGTATGTTTCCAAGGCCAGATTTTTGTCAGGGACCCCAGCATGAACCCTACAAGCAGCGCCACTGTCACATCATAAAATCGAGCGAGCAGCACCGTCAGGATTCGGGAAAAACACATCAGCCCGACGACGCTTCCCAGGCCCACGTAGCCAAGAGTCAGCAACTCGAAGTTTTTGATCGCGGCAATTACCGTCTGGTAAAGGCCGAGCACCAGCAGCAGAAAAGAGCCAGACAAACCCGGCAGGATCCAGGCACACACCGCAATGCAGCCACCCGCAAACAACGTAAAGCCTGATATCTCTGCCTCGATTGGAATAATACGTACCATCACTAAACCAACCGCAACCCCGACCCCAAGGGCCAAACCACTTTCCACCGACAAAGGCAGCAGCCGCCGCCCAACAACGAATATGGATGACAACACCAAGCCAAAAAAGAAAGACCAAATGCCAACCGGGTGCTCAGTAAGAAGGTAGCTGACGCCCCGGGCCAGTATCAACACCGCGACAAGCATGGTGCCAAACAGCAGAAACAGGAATCCAAAGTCGTACTTCTTCCACCAGGCGGCAAAACCGATTTTTGGCAGCTCCAACAGGCTATATGGGGTTAGCCTTGCAATGCCATTAATCAGCCGCTCGTAGAATCCCGATACAAACGCAATAGTGCCGCCTGATACGCCTGGGACAACCTCCGCGGCACCCATCAAGACACCTACCAAGACAATACGAATATATTTATTCATGACAACAAAATCAGGACTTACCGCTCAGAAGGGGCACAAACCTGACCGCCTCGAGCACCTGCCGCTTTACTTCATCGCCATTTCTTTGAACCAGAACCAGTTCCTGATCGCGTGCTTCACCCACGGGAACCAGCATTCTGCCGGTCGGTGAAAGTTGTTCAATCAACGCTTCCGGTATAACCCGAGGTGATGCGGTAACAATAATCGCGTCAAAAGGGCCTCGCTCCGGCCAGCCCATGCCGCCATCAGCATGTTTGAATTGAATATTGCGGCAGCCGATAGTCGACAGTAACTCCTTTGCACGATTCAACAACCCACCGATACGCTCAACGGTGTATACCTTCGGTACGAGCCGCGACAGTACCGCTGTCTGGTAACCAGAGCCGGTACCTACTTCCAGTACGCTCTCGACCGGCCCATCGGCAAGCAACGCTTCGGTCATTCTGGCAACAATATACGGCTGTGAAATTGTCTGCTTGAACCCAATAGGCAGCGCCGTGTCTTCATAGGCCCGGTGCGCCAATGCTTCATCAACAAACGCATGACGCGGCGTCTCGCTGATGACATCCAGAATATGCTCGTTTTGTATACCCTGCTCGCGAAGTCGCTCCACCAGCCGGCTCCTGGTGCGCTGGGAGGTCATGCCGGTGCCCTTCAGGTCAAGATCTGAAGTCATAGGGATTCGTCCTTAACCAGGAACAACTCACGAAGCAAGCTGGTTGCATAGCTTCCCGGCTGCAGCCTGAACTGTAAAACAAGCGCATCTTCCGCCGTTGACCAACTCATCTCATCGGGTCGAACGATAAGGTCACGAGTACCGACTTTTGCACCTAGCTTCCTGAGCCCCGCGGCCCAGGCCTGTTCCGTTTCATCGAAAAATTCTTCACCTGGCTGGGGGTCCCTGGACTTACCGATTAAAGGCCCCTGCGCCACTGACTGCGCATCACCCTGTTCAAGATGCCTTTCTCGCTGTTCAAGGTACCTCGCGAGGAACCCGTTGAACAGCCACGAGCGCGCCGCGGATATCAAAATCCCCCGGTTGCCACGAACTCGCTCGCCTTTTCGCAGCAATTGATCCGCGAGGATGAGATTATGTCCATCCCGCCCAAACCGCTGCGGTCCAAAATAGTTTGGAAGCCCCTGGTCGGACAACTGCTCTAATCTTTCGCCAAGATCGCGACCTTGAGATTCCGTTAATTTACCGTGACGCACTTTGATCCGGAAAACATTGCACTGCAACTGGCCACGGCGCAACTTACTGCGGTGCCATGTCATGGATTTCACCACAACACCTGCGACTGAAAACAGCGTCCAGTCTACGTCGGTGCCTGTTGGTAAATAACAGCTGAACCACTGCGTGGTGACGGCATGCCTGTCCTTTCGACCCGCATAGCTGACATCCAGATCCCGGACCCCCAAAAAACTGGCCAACTGGTAGGCGACCCAATCGGTGTTCGCCCCGGTTTTTTCAATTTGTAGATAGAGGTGCTCGCCCGACCCAGCGAGTTCAAATGGCAGGATTTCATCAACCACAAAATCATCAGGAAGCGTTTTGATACAGCCAATGATCGTGGGCAGAGGTTGCATCGTCCGAAATAGATCGTCCGAGTATTGCGGTATCCTGTGACGCGCCATCGCGTGCATCGCTAAGAGTTGCCCCTAATCTTCGACGATCAGGAAGAAAGTTTCTCCCTTCTTGATCATGCCAAGCTCGCTTCGCGCGATGTCCTCTACCGCCTCAAGACCCTGTTTAAGATCGACTATCTCGGCTTTCAGAACAGCATTTCGCCCACGGCGACTGTCGTTTTCGGCGGAGCGCAATGATACCTTCTCTCCGAGCCCATTGACGTGAGCAAAACTGCCCTGCCCTGTCCACAGGCGAGCCTGAAGGCCAGCAATTGCCAACAGCAGCACTACGACGAATAGGCGAAAAGGTGTGATCATCTTCGAAATTCTGTCATTCCCTTATAGATGGCTGAGCTATGGTCTTCTATTCTCAGCAACCGGTTGTACTTTGCAACCCTGTCAGACCGACACAGTGATCCTGTTTTTATTTGCCCTGCGGCTGTAGCGACCGCCAGATCGGCTATTGTGGTGTCCTCGGTCTCGCCCGAACGATGGGAAATAACCGTTGTATAGCCCGCTTCTCGCGCCAGTTTGATGGCTTCAAGGGTCTCAGACAGGGTTCCAATCTGGTTGACCTTGATCAAAATAGAATTGGCAACTCCCTCGTCTATGCCCTTTTTCAGTATTGCCGGATTTGTCACAAAAAGGTCATCGCCCACAAGCTGGATACGATCTCCGAGTATTTTGGTTAAATACGCCCACCCATCCCAATCACTCTCATCAAGACCATCTTCAATCGACAGGATTGGATATCGATCTACCAGGTCGGCCAGGTAATCGCTGAAACCTTCCGAATTGAACTGTTTGTCTTCGCCGGAAAGCACGTAGCTGCCATCCTTGTAGAATTCGGAGGCAGCACAATCAAGCGCCAGGAAAACATCCTCCCCCGCCCTGTATCCTGCCTTGTCGATCGCTTCCATAATCATCTGAAGCGCGGCTTCGTTACTGGGCAGGTTGGGGGCAAAGCCTCCTTCGTCTCCCACCGCTGTACTCAGGCCGTTCGAAGAAAGTACCGCTTTTAAAGTATGGAATATTTCTGCACCACACCTAAGCGCCTCAGTGAAGGTTGCAGCACCCACTGGCTGCACCATGAACTCCTGAATGTCGACGTTGTTATCGGCATGCTCACCGCCATTTAAAATGTTCATCATCGGTACCGGCATACTGTATCTTCCCGGGCTGCCATCGAGTTCCGCCAGATATTCGTATAACTGCAACCCTCTCGCTTTTGCAGCCGCGGAGGCGGTTGCCAGCGAGACCGCGAGCATGGCGTTAGCACCAAGGTTTCCCTTGTTCTCAGTACCATCCATATCAATCATCATCTGGTCGATGTCAGTCTGCGCCTGCACTTCGCGACCGATCAGCATCTCGCGCATGCGCGTATTGATGTTCTCGACAGCCTTCAGGACACCCTTACCCAGATAACGGGACGGGTCCTTGTCGCGAAGTTCAAGGGCCTCGCGGGACCCCGTAGACGCACCCGATGGCACCGCGGCATTTCCGGTGAATCCACCTTCAGCTTCTACCTCAGCCTCGACCGTTGGGTTACCGCGAGAATCAAGAACCTCCCGCGCTCTAATATCAATAATTTCCATAATGACTGATCTGTCGCTCCTTTTTGACCTATAAAAGCAGGTCTAAATAAAACAGTTTTAAAAAATTGGCTTACAAAATAGCTCAAAAAAAACGTTGAAAAATAGTGCTGAAAAAACCCTTAAGCAAGCGTTGGTTTTACCACTGAATCAATTTGCATCAGAGTGGTGAGTAATTCTTTTATCTCGTGCATCGGCCAGCTGTTTGGCCCATCACTCATGGCACTTTCAGGGTCTGGATGTGTTTCCATAAATACACCATGCACGCCGGCACCAATCGCTGCCCTTGCCAGTACCGGCACCATTTCTCTTTGCCCCCCGGAGGTCGCACCCTGGCCACCCGGCAACTGCACACTATGGGTAGCATCAAAGACCACCGGACACCCTGTCTCACGAAGCACAGCCAGTGAACGCATATCCGAAACCAGGTTGTTATAACCAAAGCTGGCGCCACGTTCACACACCATGATCTGGTCATTGCCGGTTGCCCTGGCCTTGCTGACGACATGTTGCATGTCCCATGGGGCAAGAAACTGACCTTTTTTGATATTGACGGGCAGGCCCAGATTGGCCACACGTTGAATATAGTTGGTCTGGCGGCAAAGAAATGCTGGCGTCTGCAACACCGACACAACATCTTTTATTTCATCCAGCGGCGTATCTTCGTGGACATCAGTCAACACCGGTACTTGCACCTGTGTCTTAACCTTGTCAAGAATTCGAAGCCCTTCGCTGATCCCCGGCCCACGAAAGCTCTCGTGGGAAGATCGATTAGCCTTATCGAAAGATGACTTATAAATAAACAGGATATCCAGCGACTCGCAGACTTCCTTCAGGTAAGCGGCTGTCTCCATCGCCAGCGATTCAGACTCAATGACGCACGGGCCCGCAATCAGGAAAAAAGGTGACGTATCAGTGATCTGTCGGCCACAAAGTTGCATGTTATTTCTACCAGAATTCCCAGAACAAGAAGTATACAGCTTAGCTGTTTTGCCTAACCAATGCCGCTTCAATGAAACTTGTAAACAAGGGGTGACCATCCCGGGGAGAGGACGTGAATTCAGGATGGAACTGGCTGGCGACAAACCACGGATGGTCTTTATACTCAATCACCTCAACCAGCACATCGTCTGCACTTCTGCCTGCCACTTTAAGGCCAGCTTCCTCCAGCGCGGGGACATAATTGTTGTTCACCTCATACCGGTGCCGGTGCCGCTCCTTGATCTCTGAGTCGCCGTAGATTTGATAGGTGAGAGAATCTTCAGCCAGATTACAAACTTGTTCCCCCATACGCATGGTGCCTCCCAGGTCTGAGCCCTCATCCCGGGTTTCTGTCTCACCTTCTTCGTTAACCCATTCGGTAATCAGCGCGATCACTGGATACCGGGTATTGGGGTTGTTCTCGGTGGTATCCGCATTTTCCATGGCGGCAAGGTTTCTGGCGATGTCGACAACCGCAGCGTGCAGTCCGTAGCAGATACCAAGATAGGGAATTTTGTTTTCCCTGGCATAACCCGCCGCAGCCACCTTGCCTTCGAAGCCTCTCTCACCAAAACCGCCGGGTACCAGAATCGCATCGGCATCGACGAGCTTTTCTGTTCCCTGTACCTCGATCTCGACCGAGTCAATGAAATCGACCTCAACTCGAGTGTGCGTATGGATACCTGCATGCAGAAGCGCCTCGTTAAGCGATTTGTAGGCATCCAGCAAGTCCATATACTTGCCGATCATCTTGAGTTTTATGGTGTTCTTGGGGTTCAGCTGCGCGTCGACGACCCTGTCCCAGTCGGAAAGGTCAGCTGGGCCAACATCCAGGCCGAGCTTATCCACAATAATGTCATCCAGGCCCTGTTCGTTGAGCATCGACGGGATTCTATAGATGGTATCTGCGTCGATCAGGGGAATAACACCCTGGGGCTCGACATTGGTAAAGAGCGCAATTTTGTCTCTGGCACTTTTTGGAATCTCGTGATCAGACCTGACAATCAGGATGTCTGGTTGCAGGCCAATGGAACGCAGTTCTTTCACAGAGTGCTGGGTAGGCTTGGTCTTGGTCTCACCCGCCGTTGCGATATAAGGCACAAGGGTCAGATGCATCAGCACCGCCCGTTTCGATCCCATCTCAAAGCGAAGTTGCCTGACCGCTTCAAGGAACGGCTGGGATTCTATGTCGCCCACCGTGCCACCAATCTCAACGATGGTTATCTCAACACCTTCAGACGCTTTTAATATTTTCGCTTTGATCGCATCTGTAATATGCGGGATTACCTGGATAGTAGCACCCAGGTAATCTCCCCGGCGTTCCTTGGCAATGACGTCGGCATAAATTCTGCCGGTCGTGAAATTATTATTTCTGGTCAGGTTATTACAGGAACGGACGAACCTCTCATAGTGGCCCAGGTCAAGGTCTGTCTCGGTACCGTCTGCAGTAACGTAAACCTCGCCATGCTGCAAAGGGCTCATCGTTCCCGGATCCACATTGATATACGGATCGAGTTTTAGCATGGTGACATTGAGACCGCGGGCTTCGAGAATCGCCCCAAGCGAGGCGGCAGCGATGCCTTTCCCGAGCGAAGAAACTACACCACCAGTGACAAAAATAAAGCGAGACATCGAACTTCCATCTGTTATGTAAGGCCGCAAGATGTGTGACCGAGATGGGATTACAGACTAACACGTAGGCCAATCCGCCTCAACGGAATTCTTGGTTATGACCAGCTCGGAGAGAGGTTATTTTCAAGTCAGCACTCGGTCAGCCAGCGAAACAGAGACGTCAAAACCCTCTTCTCCGGTCCCGGCCAGCCACCCGTCAGCAACCTTCATAGAGATCTGCCAGTCGGGTACCGCAGCTATCGCCACTAGCTCATTTCCGGCGTAGATTAGAGGGATCCGGTCCCTAAGCCAGGAAGGGACACGGCTTTCCTGAAAAATATTCTTAATATCTCGATTCTTTCCCATTCGAATTTTTTCCTTTCCCGACCGGAAAGCCACCCTATAGACCGCTGACGCT
>JABGVY010000284.1 GCA_018645845.1 Gammaproteobacteria bacterium
AGACATTAATGAATTTATGTACGACTACCTGACTGCCGGCGAGGGTGGTCAGTTCGCCATTCTGCTGGGTGCAAATTTTGTGGACGGCAGTTTTAGTGTGATGGAAGACATGATCATGCACCCCAACACCACGATTGGTCTTTCTGATGCGGGCGCCCATGTAAACCTGATATTTGATGCTGTCGGTCCTACCTATCAGTTAACCCACTGGGTAAGAGATAGAACCCGAGGAGACCGGATGCCGATCGAGCTTATGGTCCGAAAACAAACCCATACCAATGCACAACTATTTGGCATGACTGACCGCGGCAGCCTGCAGGTGGGCAAGCGCGCAGATTTGAATTTGTTTGATCTTGATCGTTTAGGCCTTGGCAGGCTAGAGGTGCATCACGATTTGCCAGCAGGAGGAAGCAGGATTCTGCAGTCAGCGGAAGGCTACCTGAATACCTTTGTCGCCGGTGTTAAGACACGTGAAAATGATCAGGATACCGGCGCGCGCCCCGGGCGTGTTATTCGAGCTTAAGCAATACAATCTGGGGAATCGAATTTAATGTCGAATATTGAAGCGAAAATAAGAAGTGCCTGGATAGGTCGTATTTCTGGTTGCCAATTGGGTAAACCCATCGAGCGGATGTCGATGCGCGACGGATACTCTGCGTTAAACGATTACCTGTCCGACGCGGGTCCGTTGCCGCTTCGAGATTATGTGGGCTACAAGGAAGGCTATGACATCCAGAAAGAGTGTTGTCACGGTTTCCTCACCCGGAGTGAGCCTGACGATGACATTAACTATAGTTTTCTCGCCCTGCTCATGCTTGAGGAGCACGGCAGGGAACTGTCAACCAGTGATGTTGCTCGTGCCTGGTTGAAGCGCTTACCCGCGGCTCAGACTTTTACCGCTGAGCGGGCAGCATACAAAGTTCTAATGGAGAGAGGGAAAGAATGGTTCCCTGAGACCGGCAATGCAGGGTTCGATCTTTCGGCGTGTTCCGATAATCCTTACAACGACTGGATTGGGGCGCAAATCAGGGCAGATGTTTACGGTTGGGTTTGCCCGGGAAATCCTGACCTGGCTGCGAGTCTCGTTACTGAGGATGCTTCCCTGTCACATCGAGGTGATGGGGTTTACGGCGCGGTATTTGTCGCTGTGCTCGGTGCGCTGCTGATGGCGACCCCCCCGGCGGATGCCCTGCGTACAGCAAAAACCTATTTGCCTGAGGATTCGGGGGCCATGATTGCGGTGGAGTTAGCGGAAAGCCTGGTGGATGACCCTGAAGGTGGAGCCAGAATACGTGCCCATTATCAGGGAATGTCGCCGGTCCACACCCTTAACAATCTGGCAATTGTCGTTTGGGCGCTCTTTTCGAATTTGGATGATTTCAGTGCGGCGATCGGTGATGCCGTGGCGGCGGGCCTTGATACAGACTGCAATGGAGCCACGGTTGGTGGGTTGTGGGGACTGCAGTCGAGCGATATCCCCGATCACTGGATAGTCCCCTGGCAGGGGAGAGTAGGGCTGTCGCTGGCAGGTTATGACGAACTCACACTGGAGGAACTGATAGGCCGGACCGTTGCGCTTGCAACATCACTCTGACGTCGAGCAGATTACCTGAATGCTCTTAGCGCACAGGTGATGGTAAAACCCATCAGCGCGGCCAGAAACACATATCCGCCCCAGGAAAACTCAGTCACATTCATGAACAGGTCGGCAGCGAACTCCTGCATGATTCTGTTTGCCTGTCCTGTGGCTTGAGAAAAAAATCCTTCATCGCTTTTCAGCAATTGCTTGATCGCAGGGAATAGTAAGGTTACCCACACACCTATCAGAGGCAAGATGACTAGCCTCGACTTACCAAGTAAGAGAAAGATAGGGTTCACAAGACAAAAAGCGATAACAAAATTGGCCTCGCGTTCCGCCACTTGAAGGTAAGACACTTCTCCCAGAACGGGCAGTGAGGTGACCGGTAGCAAGACAGAAAATGCGACCAGGATGCCGGTCAGGTAAACCCAAACGTCCAGCTGTTTATTGTTCATAGTGAGTGTCCTTGTTTATTACTGCTGTAGAATTTTTCTGGATATCCCTGCGGATATCTTTTCCACACCTGCTTCATCAGTCGGTAGTACTAGAGGCTCTGGTACAGC
>JABGVY010000195.1 GCA_018645845.1 Gammaproteobacteria bacterium
AATCAGGTCACATATCAAAGAGCTGGCGGCTAAGGACTACCAAAACCTTGAAGGAATTCGGACGCTGGATTATGTCTTGTTGTTTGTGCCAATTGAATCTGCCTTCTCGGTGGCAACGCAGGAAGATCCCTCGCTTTATTCCGATGCTCTTTCCAGGCATATCGCCATCGTTACCCCATCAACATTGCTGGCTACGCTCCGCACGATCCAGAATATGTGGCGTGTCGAGCAACAGAATAAGAACGCAGAAGAAATCGCCGACAGGGCTGGCAAACTGTATGACAAGTTCGTCAGCTTTGTCGCTGATCTGGAACTGATCGGCAGCAGACTTGAATCCACCCAGGGCGCTTACCAGGACGCATACAATAAGCTCGCCAGCGGTCGAGGTAATCTGGTAAAACGTGCGGAAGATATGAAAGCACTGGGCGCGAAAGTCAGTAAATCGTTACCGAGGAATCTGGTTGAAATGCCAGAACGAGAGGCTCATCGATCTATTTCATCGGTCGACAGCCAGGAAACCCGTACGTAACCTGACAATGTCAGGGAAGTGCCTAACGCTTTCAAACAGTGTTAGTAGAAAACAGTGCTAGTTGAAACCAATATCAATTGAATCAAAAGGTCTGGGAAAACAATGTCTGAAAAAAACAACCAAGCATATTGGCATGCAAACCTGCGATTGATGCTGTTACTGCTGGTCATCTGGTTTAGTGTCTCGTTTCTTGCGGGTATTATCTTTGTAGACTTCCTCAACCAGTTTCACCTCTATGGTTACAAGCTAGGGTTTTGGTTTTCGCAGCAAGGTGCTATCTATTTTTTCGTGCTGCTGATCTTTTTCTACGCCTGGCGCATGAACGCGCTGGATAAAAAATTTGGCGTAGAAGAGGAATAACGGATGTCCGCACAAGTGCTTACTTACCTGTTTGTTGGTGCGTCCTTTGCCCTTTACGTTGGTATTGCCATCTGGAGCCGATCGTCGTCTACCAAAGAGTTTTATGTGGCTGGCGGCCACGTTAACCCTGTTGCAAATGGTGCTGCGACTGCTGCGGACTGGATGTCCGCTGCTTCCTTTCTCTCTATGGCGGGGATTATTGCCTTCGAAGGCGCAGATGGTGCTAGATACCTGATGGGCTGGACAGGGGGATACGTACTACTCGCCTTGTTACTGGCGCCTTATCTGAGGAAGTTCTCTAAATTCACCGTACCAGATTTTGTCGGAGACCGTTACTACTCTCAGACAGCGCGATTAGTCGCCGTAGTGTGTGTCATTTTTATTTCGTTTACCTATGTTGCAGGGCAAATGAGAGGCGTCGGAATTGTTTTCAGCCGCTTTCTTGAAGTAGATATCAATACCGGTGTCATTATCGGCATGGGCATCGTGTTTTTCTATGCTGTGTTAGGCGGCATGAAGGGCATCACGTATACCCAGGTGGCTCAATATTGCGTACTGATTTTTGCCTACCTGGTGCCTGCTATCTATATCTCGATTGCCCTGACGGGTAACCCACTGCCCATGTTTGGCCTGGGCTCTACTCTGGCCGATGGCAGTGGAGTTTATTTACTGGATAAACTCGATGGGCTGACCACCGAACTGGGTATGGCCGCGTTTACGTCTGGGAACAAATCCACAATCGATATGCTGTTTATTACGGCGGCACTAATGGCTGGAACAGCAGGTTTGCCTCATGTGATTGTTAGGTTTTTTACCGTTCCAAAAGTCAGGGATGCGCGCATTTCGGCGGGCTATGCGCTGGTGTTTATCGCCCTGCTTTATACGACAGCGCCCGCAGTCGCTGCTTTCGCACGAATGAATATTATTAACAATGTGGATGGTATGACTTACGAGGATGCGCCCTCATGGTTTAGTAAATGGGAAGACTCTGGTCTTATCGCCTGGCGTGACAAAAACAAAGATGGTGTTGTTCAGTACCGGGGTGGCAATGCGCTCGCCCCGGCGAAGCCCGTATTTACCGGTGAACGCGGCAGGAGCGGCGAACGTATACTTGGCAACAGCGACTCAACCAGCGAAAACGAGTTGTATATAGACAGAGACATTATTGTGTTGGCTCATCCGGAAATTGCTCAGCTACCTAATTGGGTGATAGCTCTGGTGGCGGCTGGCGGGCTCGCCGCCGCGTTATCAACGGCAGCTGGATTGCTGCTGGTGATTTCCTCTGCGGTATCTCATGACTTAATGAAAAAAACGTTCAAACCAGGAATCACTGAACGGCAGGAGCTTCTGCTGGCTCGAATTTCTGCGGCAGTCGCGATAGGTATTGCCGGTTTGTTTGGCATTTATCCACCCGGGTTCGTTGCAGAGGTCGTGGCCTTTGCCTTTGGGTTGGCTGCTGCGAGTTTTTTCCCTGTGCTGCTACTTGGCATCTTCTACAAAAGAATGAACAAGGAAGCGGCAATTTCAGGCATGATCACGGGGCTTGTTTTCACGTTTGCGTATATTGCTTACTTCAAATTCGTCAGCCCAGCTGATAACAACCCAGATCACTGGTGGTTCGGCATATCGCCCGAAGGTATCGGAACGTTGGGGATGCTTGCTAACTTTGTGGTGTCCTTGATTGTCTGCAGGCTAACGCCGCCGCCACCCGCCGAGGTGCAGGCGCTGGGTGAAAATATCAGGGTGCCTCACTAGAAGTCTCGCCTAAAGCGTTGACGTTGATCTTTTGTGGCACCAGTGTTCCCATAGAAAGGTATTCCCAACAATTTAATAACAAGAAGGCGAGACCGTGATTGAAGCAGATAACCTGATCAGTCAGTACGAAAGCGAAGGCATAAATCGCGTAAAGCTAGGGTTTACCGATATCGACGGTGTGCTTCGCGGTAAGTATATTAGCCTTGATAAGTTCAAGAGTATTGCAGCGGGTACAGCGGGGTTTTGTGATTGCGTCCTGGGTTGGGATATGGACGATCAATTGTACGACAACGCGGAATATACAGGCTGGCATACGGCCTTTCCGGATGCGGCATTTCGCATTGACCTGTCAACCGAAAGGCGTTTATTGGATGAGAATAACTTGCCGTTTTTTTTGGTCGAATTTGTCGCAGAAGACGGCGGTCTGCATCCAATATGTCCTCGCAGCAGGCTGAAGCACGTCCTGGAAGTTGCGGCGGGCATGGGCTACCACCCAAGGCTTGCCTTTGAGTACGAGTTCTTTATTTTTAATGAGACGGCCCAGTCTGTAAGGGAAAAGAATTATACAAATCTGTCTCCGTTATCACCGGGGAATTTCGGCTACTCAGTTCTTAGAACGATGACGATGTCAGACCTTTTTAATGAATTTATGGACTATTGTTTAGAGCACGATTTCCCTCTGGAAGGGTTGCACTGCGAGACGGGGCCAGGCGTGTGGGAGGCGGCGATTACCGTGGATGATGCACTCGCTGCTGCCGATAAGGCTGTCCTGTTCAAAACATTTGCTAAAGCCTTCTTTCAGAAAAGGGGCATGATTGCGACGTTTATGGCGAAGTGGTCGATGGATTATCCAGGCCAAAGTGGCCACGTTCACCAATCTTTGCTGTCGATGGCAGATGGTCGAAATGCTTTTTTTGATCCGGATGAACCCCACGCAATGAGTAAAACGATGCGTCATTATGTTGGTGGACTTCGTCATCACATGAAGCCGCTACTGGCGATGACCTCCCCGACAATTAATAGCTATACCAGGCTTGTTAAAGGCGCATGGGCACCTACTGCGGCGACCTGGGGTGTTGAGAACAGAACGACTGCCCTGCGTGTCATTGAAGGATCTGATAAGTCCCAGAGGGTAGAGTTTCGCGTTGGTTCAGCGGATGCAAACCCTTACCTGGTTGCAGCTGCTAATCTTGCAGCGGGCCTGACAGGTATTTCGGAACAGCTGGACCCGGGTGAAGCGGCGGTTGGCAACGCCTATGAGTTGCAAAGTGAGTTACCGCAGAACTACCAGCTTTGCGGCAATTTGCGAGATGCTAATCGCGAGTTTGTGCAATCGGCCGTTGCCACTAAAATGCTGGGCGATATTTTTGTGGAGCATTACGCCGCCTCCCGTGACTGGGAAGTTCGCGAGTACGAACGCAATGTAAACGACTGGCAGCTTCGTCGATACTTTGAAATCATATAGTCGATACTTTGAAATCATATAAAGGAAGCATGGTTCACTAATGAGAATAGGCATACTTCAGGCAGATGCTGTGATGGAGCAGTTTCAGCCGGCGCATGGGAACTATCCGGGCATGATTGCAGGCATCTTGGGTCGAGCGGCAACCGAATTGAATTTGGATGTTGAGTGCCGGAACTACGACGTCGAACACGGAATCTATCCCAATGCTACTGATGAATGCGATGCATATGTGATTACGGGTAGCAAAAAAAGTGTTTATGACGATGATCCTTGGATAGCAGCGTTAAAAGAATACACATGTGAATTGCACCAGGAGGAAAAGAAATTAGTTGGACTGTGTTTTGGTCATCAATTAGTCGCAGAGGCCCTGGGGGGCAAAACGCTCGGTGCAGACGTAGGCTGGTGTGTCGGAATCCATGAAAGTGAAGTCATCCAACCCCAATGGTTCATGAGCGACGACGAGCTGGATCGCTTTCAGCTGATCGTGTCTCATAAGGATCAGGTAGTTCAGCTGCCTGAAGGTGCTCAATTGCTGGCATCGGCAGAGCAGTGCCCGAACAGTATGTATTGTGTTGGCGATCATATACTCACGATGCAAGGCCATCCCGAATTCACGCGAGAATATTCAAGAGATCTGATGGATATGCGGCGGGAAATACTGGGTGTCGAAACCTATAACGAGGGCGTCGCGTCGCTGGCTAAAACCCTGGAGAAGGATATTGTTGCGCGATGGATCATTCGTTTCATCAAAGGTAAACCTGCGGCTGAATAATCTTTATAATCCTGCCTTTTTACCAGATAGGCGGCAGGGATCTTATGAGTTGGCAATCACGATTTGAAAAGATAATTACCAACAAGACGTTTGAGTTTTTCATTATCTTTATCATTATGGCATCTGCGCTGACTATCGGTGTCAAGACCTACGACATCACGCCGTTCTGGCTGTCAGTTTTGGAAGTCGCCGATATCGGTATCACGGTGATCTTTGTTATTGAGATCAGCGTGAGGTTTCTGGCGACCCATCCACGATCGAAGTTCTTCAAAAATGGCTGGAATATCTTTGATACCTTGATCGTCGTGGTCAGCCTGATACCAATAGACAATAGCGATATGGCGCTGGTGGCGAGACTGATTCGGGTATTCCGCGTACTTCGTATGGTCAGTATCATCCCGGAGCTGCGAATCCTGGTTAATTCGCTATTGAA
Source organism: Gammaproteobacteria bacterium (assembly GCA_018645845.1). Lineage (GTDB taxonomy): Bacteria > Pseudomonadota > Gammaproteobacteria > Pseudomonadales > Azotimanducaceae > UBA9659. The sequence continues at coordinate 5,315 of JABGVY010000195.1, forward strand.
GGTGTTGCCCAGGCTTGGTTACGTTGTGGCGTTGATGTTCATCATTTTTTATATTTATGGGGCCATCGGTAACCTGATATTTGAGGACATCAACCCGGTACTATGGGGTGATATCAGTATTGCGATGCTCACCCTGTTCAGAGTAATGACGCTTGAAGACTGGACGGATGTCATGTACGAAACAATGGCAATATATCCAATGTCCTGGGTATTTTATGTTTCATTTATAGTCCTGACGGCGTTCGCCTTTCTGAATATGCTCGTTGGGATTGTCGTGAATGTGCTTGAGGAGGAACACCAGAAAGAAAAGGATGAAGATCCGGACATCCTTCATCTGGAAGATGTTTACACAGAGGTTAAAGCATTGCGGGCGCTGCTTGAAAAGCAGCAGCGGGATAACCCTGGTTCAGGGCCATAACCAGGCCGCACCCCGAACGCCGGATGAGTCTCCATGTCTAGCCTTAACGATACGCGTGCCAACATGATCTGAGAAAACATACTTGCCAAGCCTGGGGTGCACTTCCTGATAGAGCCTTTTGATATTGGAGACTCCGCCACCGAGTACAATGGTGTCCGGGTCCAGTATGTTGATCACACCAGCGAGAGCCCCCGCGAGCTGTTCAAAGTACTCGTCCAATACCTGTCTTGCCATCGATTCACCGCTGGCATCCAGCGCCGCGATCTCTAGTGCGGAAAGCGTTTTCCGCGAGTAAGTATTATAGGTTTTGGCGAGTCCTGGGCCAGAGATCCAGGTTTCGACACAATCCAGGCGGCCGCAGAAACATTCCCTGCCGCGTTTCAGATCTTTTACTACCGGCATTGTATTGTGACCCCACTCGCCGCTGACTCCGCTCGGGCCTTGTATCAGCTTGCCATTAGCAACAATACCACCCCCTACGCCGGTCCCGAGAATGACGCCGAAGACTACAGCGCTATCTTTCCCGGCTCCATCAGAAGCCTCGGAAAGGGCAAAGCAATTTGCATCATTAGCTAATCTCACGGCGCGACCCAGGTGTTGCTTCAGATCGCTCAGCAGGTGTTCGCCATTAAGGCAGGTGCTGTTGGAGTTTCGCATC
>JABGVY010000519.1 GCA_018645845.1 Gammaproteobacteria bacterium
ACCAGAGGGGATGACGTAGTTGGTCATTTTTGGAAACTTATCGACCGCTGATACTTCCAGAACCCTGCCTTCAAGGCGCGCCTTAAGTTGCAGTTCCTCTATTTCATTCAGGTCGACGGCACCCTGTTCCGTCCAGGCGACGTTCGGAAGCAGAGGATAGATACCTTCCAGGTTTTGTTCGTTAGGCAATACGCATCGGTGTGAGAGCAAATGCAGCTTCAGGTAAGTCTCCGGCGTTGACTGCAGCGCCGCATCGGATTCAATCATGGTTAGCACAACGGGCCTGGTGGACGAAGCCAGTTGAGCGACGATTGATTTCTGTCTTTCATCGTGAATGGTTTCTGATAATTTCTTGATTTGAAGGCTATTCAGCTCGATATCAGTGTTACCACCCGTGTAGTCGGTAGCGGCAGTGATAACGTCAATAAGAGTTTGGTCCGGACGAAAAGCAGGGCATGGGAAATAAACCTCGAGCCATTCGTCGTTCCGATTTTTTGTGCCTATGCCAAAAGCCAGCGCGTACATTTTTTGAAATACCGATTAAATTGAGGGCGGTGATTATAGTCGGTACGCTCAGGTATTTACAGGCAAGGTTGTTTAACAGAGTTTATTCAAAACTATGGGCGACGTGGTTCAGTTATAGTTTTTGCCAGCAATTCACTATCCGTTCTGCGGCCTCGATACACTCTGATTGTGTTGCGACCAGTGCTATTCGTACCCGGTTAGTCCCCGGGTTGCCTGAATCGGTCGGTCTGGAAAGATAGCTTCCCGGAAGAACCTTAACGTTGGCTAACTGGATAAGGCGAACCGCAAAATCGGGATCGGGGATTGGTGTTTCCGGCCAGAAGTAAAAACCCGCATCCGGGACTTCCATCGGCCACACCGGTTTAAGTATATCGGCGACAAGGGTGAACTTATCCCTGTAAGTCTGTCGATTTTGGATGACATGAGATTCATCGCCCCACGCAAGCGTGCTCAGGACCTGGTGATGCATGGCCATCGCAGAGCCGTGATAGGTCCGATATAGCAGGAATTTCTCCATGATCTCAGCATCTCCTGCTACGTACCCGGAGCGAAGACCGGGTAGGTTGGAGCGCTTTGACAGAGAATTGAAAGCGATGCAGTTTTTATAATCTTTTCGGCCAAGCAAGCTAGCGGCCTCCAACAGACCTGCTGGCGGGTTTTGTTCGTCCATATAGATTTCTGAGTAGCATTCATCGGAAGCAATCACGAAATTGTATTCGTCAGAAAGCGAAATCAGCGTCTGGAGCTGGGGAACTCCCATTACCGCGCCCGTAGGATTCCCGGGTGAGCAAAGGTACAGAAGCTGGCAGCGTTGCCAGATCTCTTCGGGTACAGCATCAAAATCGGGCTGGTACCCGTTGCCCGGCTCACAGTTGACGTAATAGGGTTTGCTACCCGCGAGTAGCGCAGCGCCTTCATAGATTTGGTAGAAGGGGTTGGGCATTACCGTGACGCAGTTGGGCTGCGGTTCGATGACGGCCTGGGCAAAGGCGAAAAGCGCTTCGCGAGTTCCGGTGACCGGTAATACGTTTAGTTCAGGGTCCAGTGCCGGCTCAAGCCTGTACCTGCGGTTTACAAAATCGGCGATGGCGGTTCTTAGTTCCGGGGTTCCCTTCGTCGGGGGATAGGTGCCAAAGCCTTCTCGAATTAGCGCTGTGTCAGTGAGAGCATTTACCAGGAAGGCCGGAGCAGCGTGTTTAGGTTCTCCCATCGACCAGGCGATCTGTTGCAGGTTAGTCTCGCTAGTAACACCATCAAGTAACTGGTTGAAACGCTGAAAGGGGTAGGGGTGAAGTTTCTCGAGATTATTGTTCATTATAACTGTCCGCTACCTGCTCAACATGATGATCGATCGTTTCACATATCCGATCAGTAATATGCGCGATGGAAGCAGGGTCTGTAATAGGTGATCCACTCTGGTCGGTGATATAGAACACGTCTTCTACCCTTTCTCCTAATGTTGTGATCTTCGCAGAAATCAAGGAGATACCTACTTCGACAAAGACCTTTGCCAGGACTGCCAGCAGTCCCGGTCGG
>JABGVY010000521.1 GCA_018645845.1 Gammaproteobacteria bacterium
AAGTTCTTGCGGAACCTATCCAGACCATTATGCGCAAGCATGGCATTGCAGAACCCTATGAAAAGCTGAAAGCGATGACACGAGGCGAATCATTAAGCCAGGAAAGAATTGTCAGCATGCTGGAAGCATTAGACCTGCCGGCAGCAGTTAAAACAGACATCTTGTCACTAACACCTGCCAACTATGTTGGTGAGGCGCAAAGACTGGTCGCACGACTGCTTGATGACTGATGCTGCAGGGCGAACGCTTAACTGAGTTTCAGGAGCTTTATTGGCGCAAGCAGGCATGCGTGTTCCGAAATGCAATAGATCTTTCAGCCTACCCAATTGCCGTCAATGATGTCTGTCAGCTAACCCTTAGCGAACTGGTTGAGTCCAGAATGATCAACGCCAATCACCAACTGCTCCTTGGTCCATTCGAAAACACCGATGCTTCCCAAGGGTTTGTGCCAGAAAATCACCTACTACTGGTGCAATGCCTTGAACAATATTTGGATTCTGCGCAATCGTTGCTTCGAGATCAGTTTCACTTCGTTCCCGCCTGGCAGGTAGACGATGTCATGGCATCGGTCGGGAATACCGGCGCCACCTGCGGCGCGCACTTTGATCAGTACGATGTTTTCCTTCTGCAGCACCAGGGCAACAAACGCTGGCTACTGGATGACGGTGGCCATATCGAAAGTGACCTGGATGATAACCAGGAAGTCCGTTTGCTTAAGGGATTCAAAGCAACCCAGACGTATGATCTGGTGCCCGGTGATGTTCTTTACCTGCCACCTGGGGTGGGCCACTTTGGAATATGCGATGGGTTGTCGATGACGCTTTCAATCGGTATTCGAAACCCTACTCCCGCTGAACTGCTGGCCGATCTTTCTGAGTTCATGATTGAAGATTTGGCCGAGAGCACTCCAATGAATAACCAATTGTATAGCACCGACGGAGGTCTACCGGCGGCGGTCGCAGATGAGTTATTCGGTGAGGTTTCGCGGCTCTTTAGTCCTGCCACATTGCAACGTTGGTACGGCTGCTATGTCACACGGTTACGTGAGCCGGAATTACTTTTCCCCGACGATACTCGAGAATATGCCAATGGTATGAGCCTATCGGCAACGCTTCCTTGCCGGATGAGCTACGCACGAATCGATCAGATGTTCTATTTCTTCGTCAACGGTGACGCATTTCATTTAACCGATGATGATGAAGCCTGGGTGGTTACGTTATGTAGCGCACGAGAACTGCGAACAGGCTGCCTCGCGAGCAGCAAAGGCATAGATTGCCTGCAATCACTCTTATACGCTGGTGCAGTGATCTAATCCGCTCTACCATAGTGTTGTCAGACCAGATTATTCGATAGGATCCGTGGAACTCAGGCAATTCAATACCCGAGAGGCCGATTGGCGAACTGACGGCAACCAGCTGTCCAACATACGCCGCCTCGTCTTTATCGTTGAGCAAAAAGTCCCCAAAGATGAAGAATGGGATGGCAAAGACGAAGATAGCTGGCACTGGCTGGCAACCGATACAAAAGATGTCCCTATTGGTACTGCTCGATTATTGCCAGACGGCCAGATTGGCCGGATGGCCGTACTTTCACACTACCGAAAATTTGGCGTTGGCGCGGCGCTGCTGGAACAGGCTGTTGAGAAAGCACGCCATCTAGGTTTTAGCAGCGTATTCCTTAATGCCCAAAGCCACGCGCTCGGCTTCTATGAAAGAGCCGGGTTCGTCGCCGAAGGCGAGGAATTTCAGGAAGCAGGCATCGCCCACTATCGTATGACGCAGACCCTTACGCCGCCTGAAGACAACATCCAAAGGCGAATGGCAGTGGCGTCCAGTCTCGAAGTGGACGTAAAATCTTTCGACACATCCGAAGTACTCTGGTTGGAAACCTCAAGCACCCTGCGCAGAATTAGACGGCAAATATTTCAGACAGCACAAAAGCAGCCAAATTATGAGGATTCGGATGATTTGGACGATGCTGCCATCCACTGGATTGCCACCAACGACGATGATCACGTCATCGGGCTGATTCGAATGACGCCTGAAGGCATCATTTCCCGGTTCGGAGTCCTTGAAAACCACAGTCACCCGGGTGTCGAATCCAGTCTGCTAGAACTTGCTATTCAACGCGCCAGACGTTTTTCACTGACGCAGGTTTTTGCCGACCGTGCATTTGCAAAGGAGACCAATGCTTTTCTTGTCAAAGCCGGGTTTCGACTGGATCCGAACACCTCTCGCTTTCAGTTAACCCTGGAGCCTGAGGACAGGACCGTCCAAACACGATCAGACGGCGGCACTGCCATGGACAGTGATGTCACGTACAAACTGGGCCACGACAAGCAACTGATTCAGTTACGCAGTGAATCTGACTTCAGGAACGTCATTGTCGATATGGCAGGCCAGGCCAGGAGAAGCATCCGAATATATTCGCCGCTGTTGTCACACGACTTGTTTGATCATGATGATTTGATGACAATCTGTTCCGAACTGGGCAGAAGGAACAAGTTTACCAAGATAGAGATACTGGTTTTTAATCCGCATCGCATGATCAAGAACGGCCATGCACTGCTCAATATCGCGAGAAAACTACCCTCTTCAATCCGGATAAAGATAGTAGACCCCGAGATGCGGCAACAGTACCACGAGTATGTTTTGGTTGATGGCCAGGGGGTCATCTATCGCAGCGAACACGACACTTATGCGGGGACAGCCCACTTTCTGGATATTACGGGCTGTAATCATCTCGACCGCCAGTTTACGGCGAGCTGGGAGTCAGGCTTGCTGGATCCTAACCTCAGACAACTCAGCATCTAGACCCTTGGTCGAGAATGCAGATCAGGAGTACTAATCAGGATTGAAGTTCAGGATTAAAGTTCAGGCATAGACAGCGGGCTCGTTGAAGCAATCACCCCATTATTGTCGGCATAGGTGTATTCCCCAGGGACGAAATTGACACCCCCGATTACCACTACCTCGTCCCTTAGACCCACACCTCGTTTGATGCTTTTCAAAGGGTTCGCATTGATTGCCTGGATACCGAGACCGATCATGGCCAGCGCATCGACATCGCGCACACACCCATAAACGATAATGCCAGCCCAACCATTGTTAGCCGCCTTCAGGGCAAGATTGTCACCAAGTAAACCGCACCGGTGGGAACCACCCCCGTCAACGACCAATACTCGTCCACGACCCTCTTCAGTGACAGTATCTGCGACCAGGGAATTATCCTCATGGCACTTGATGGTCGTGATGACGCCGCCAAAAGAGGATATGGCGCCGAAATTCCTGAACATCGGGCTTACTACCCGCACCAGTTCAGGGTATTCATCACACAAATCGGGGAGCACGTAATCCATCATCAATCCTTATTTATTGGCTTTAGCGGCAAAGGTGGTTAAAATTTCGTGTGCATCATACCAAAGCCTCATCGATGGCTCTAAAACTGTTTCAGTTCAGGCAACCAGCTTCCTCACTTAAGATGCTGATTAGCATTTCGATTTGTTTCTCTCCTGCTGTTCAATCAGAACTGTATCTTCACGAGGGGCCAAATGGTGAGCGGATGATCAGCGACCGCCCTGTTCCTGGATATGTCCTGCTGACAAAACGGGATACGTTGACTAATGCAGGTGACTTCCTCGCAGATCGACCGGTTGACCCCGGTAGCCCAGCGGAATTCAAAGTACATATCCGCAATGCCAGCCTAAAGTACATGGTAGACCCAG
>JABGVY010000522.1 GCA_018645845.1 Gammaproteobacteria bacterium
CGAAATCAATCTGTTGTCTTGCGCCAACCCCCTCCTGTGTAATCTCTAGTAATTCAAGCATCGCAGAATTCAGGTACACCTCGTGGAAGGACCGATGCCACACGACCATTGGCCGTGTAGTCGATATCGCATCCAGAACCTTCCTGCTCATATCGCCATGCCAGGATGCGTGGAAACCCCAGCTAAAAAAAGGCTCATCACCCACCATCTCTGCTTCCAGTTCGGCAATTTTTTGCCGATAACTCTCCTGATCAGGACAGGCGGGGACCGTTTGCCAGGGCAGATCCCATTCGAGCGCCGTGACAAAATGCATGGGTAGCAGGACAGCCGCCATAACAGGATGTAGATGCGGGTCAATCAAGCCCGGCAGGACTATCGCATCACCAAGATCAACGATCTCATGTTCATCACGCGCGAGCCACGGCTCCAGACTTTCCATCGAACCTACTTCAAGTATGCGCCCATCCCTGACAGCAACAGCGGTTCCATCCGGCCACGAGGGGTTCATTGTGATGATTTTTCTTGCAGTGAAAATTTTAATCGTCATTCGTTACCGCCCTTGCGTTAAACTAATTTCTTTCTCTGCGCCAAACGACACTTGTGACTGACTACGAAGACAAAAAAAGAAAGTTCGCCAGTATGATAACGCTCTATGGCCGCAAACCTGTATTAGAAATACTGTTAGACCCTGAAGCCAGCATTTTCAGGCTACACCTTGCTGAATCAAATCAGCGCGGAGATACGATCACGCAAATCAGGATGCTCGCGCAAGAAAGAGACATAGACATCATCACCCATCCCAAGGAAGCACTATCACGCATCTCTAAAAATGCGCGTCAGGACCAGGGCGTCGCTATCGATATCGCCCCGCCAAAATACCAGTCTGTAGAACAGCTCTCCGATAACGCCGGTCAGCTGTTAGCGCTAGACGGGATTACCAATCCCCAGAACCTGGGGATGATTGTTCGCTCCGTTGCGGCATCACCGATGAATGGATTACTGCTGCCCAAGAAGGGTTGTGCGAAAATTGACCCTCTGGTCCACAAGGCAAGCGCGGGTACACTGATCAAATCGAGCATCTACCATTGCCCCACGATTGAATCAGGGCTCAAGTCTCTTCGATCAAAGGGGTATCAACTCATTGGGCTGACGGGCGACGTGGACCGCTCACTGAGGGATATCGGGAATGGCAATGAAAAAACCGTCTTTGTGCTTGGCAATGAAACCACAGGCATCAGCGAACCCATTCTGGCCCTCTGCGACGAACTCGCGTGCATCCCTCTTGAGTCGGGGGTTGAATCTATTAATGTTGCCATGGCTGCCACCCTCGTCGCTTTTCGCTCGACCTTCAGTGGCACCTGAAGCCTAAATTCCTTATCCTCACTGCATGAAAAAAGAGGCGATATCATGAGTAATATTCCTGACCATTGGGAAGTACGACGGCTTGCAGGTGCGTTGGGCGCAGAAGTTCACGGGCCTGATATCGGCAATGCCTCTCTTGAAGACATCGAAGCGATCAAGTCAATACTACTTGAACACATGGTGATCTTCCTGCCTGATCAATCCCCTACAGTCGACGCCCACATCAGTTTCGGTAGACATTTCGGCGACCTTGAAGGACACCCGAATTTAAGCAGTGACACCCGCTTTCCGCCCGAGATATTCCAGCTAGAGGCGAGTAAAGGAGGGGTCGCAGATGAATGGCATACCGACCTGACATTCCAGGAACAACCGGCGCTGATGTCCATCTTACACATGGTCCAATGTCCGGACACCGGCGGCGATACGCTATGGACCAGCCTCTACGCAGCCTACGATGAGCTGTCCGACCCGATGAAATCCATGTGTGATGGGCTGACAGCACTGCATGACGCACTGCCACACAACCGCCCTGAGGAAATGACCATCCACCCGGTGGTACGTGTACACCCTGCAACGGGAAAGAAGGCGCTCTACGTGAACGAACATTTCACGCGACGGATCGTCGAAATGAGCTCGACTGAAAGTGAAATGTTACTGAGCTACCTCACCCGCTGGGTCAGTCACCCCCGTTTCACCGTACGCTATCATTGGCGGCCTGGCACCATTGGCATCTGGGACAATCGATGCACTCAGCATTGCGTGCTTAACG
>JABGVY010000523.1 GCA_018645845.1 Gammaproteobacteria bacterium
AATTCCTGCAATAAACGGCCCGGCACGCTCGCCAGTTCTTGCCAACCGAGCGACCCCAGCACCTTTTTACCAACTGTAAAATCCGGATCATTGCTTTCGACCACTTCACCGATACCGCGGGCACCCATGACATTCCCAATGGCTGTGCCTGAGGAATAGCCAGCAATCACTTCGATCTGCCCTTTTTGAGAAGGCTCAAAGCTTAGGCACTCAACTTTTACTCTGACTTCACCTTTACCGAGGGGCTCTAATGTGGCCTCGTTGTATTTGAAATCGGTGAGTTCCAGCGCACGTCCTCGAGGACTCGCATCTACCAGCCATTGTCGATTCGTCGTCATCTTCGTCTCTCAGTCATTCAATCTATGGGGATTCTTTTCGTTGCATGGCAGTTTATCGGCATCTCCCATCGCGGTCGAGGCTGCTCTGGCAACAGTCTCACAGAATCTGAGTTGCTGATTTTTCATTTTGGCTTTTCATTCAATGCAGAGTAGTTTACTGTACCATCTGGACGGTATAGTAATTAAACGCAGAAGAAATCAATGAGAAGCAACAACAAAAAGGGACAGATTCTGGAAGCGGCACTGCGGGTGGTGGAAGAAAACGGCGCCAATCACCTGACCATCGACGCAGTGGCTGCCTATGCCAATTTTTCCAAAGGCGGCGTCTTATATCACTTCCCTTCAAAGAAAGCCCTGTTAAGCGGCATGGTTGATCATCTTATTCAGGCTAACGAAAAAAGAATGGAAGCCTTGGGTCGCAACGACCATCTTCTTTCAGCGTTTTTATACAAAGAAAACCAGATGTCCACTGCAGAACGCCGGGCATCACTGGCGCTGCTCGCGGCTGCAGCAGAAGACCCCGAACTGTTAACACCAGCGAAAGACTATATGAAGCGCGTAGTCGACGAGATTTCACAAAAAAGTCATAAACCGATGGAAGCGCTAACGTTATTCCTCGCGGGTGAAGGAATCAGGTTTCTCGATATCCTGGAAATAAACCCCATGAGTACGAAGCAGACGCAGGAACTCGTCGACCAACTCGGCCAACGAGCACAGGAGGTTTAGCGTGAAGCACATCAGCGGCCTTGCTCTGGTATTTATGCTCACCGGTTGTTTCGATAGAACGCCACCTGAACCCGCTTTACAACATATCAGGCCCGCAAAACTGATGACTGTGACCAGTCAAAGTGATGGAGTTCAATACAACTTCACTGCACGGCTTGAGGCCATACAATCAATTGATCTTTCATTCGAGGTCGGCGGCCCACTGTACGAAATTCTTGTCCGGGAAGGTGAAAACGTAGAGGCAGGTTCAATAATCGCTGCTCTGGACCCAACTGAATTTCAGCTCGCTGTCCAGGAAGCTAAAATCCAACTTAAACTCGCCGCCCAGGACCTAACCCGAAAGCGCAAAGTACTCGCCGAAAACGGCATCGCAAAGTCTGCAGTAGAAGACGCGCAATCCAACTATGAGCTTCAAAGAGTTCGCCTGGACAAAGCAAATGAACGACTAAACGATACCCGGATATACGCACCGTTCGAGGCCTACGTATCCCGCAGATACTTTGACACTTTCGTCAACGTTGCGCCTGGCACACCCATCGTGAAGCTACATGACCTGACGAGGCTGCAGGTCATTATGAATATTCCCGAAAACCTCATTGCCACCTCAGACACAGAGGACATACTTCGATCCTGGGTAGAGTTTTCCTTTGCACCCGGGAAACAGTTCGACGTCTCCTACTACGAAAACCGGGGCGAGGCCGAGTCACTTGCACAGACCTATGAAGTGTCCTTCGTGATGGATAATCCAGAAGGACTTAATCTATTGCCCGGCATGACTGCATCCGCAAGAATCAGAATGCAGCGAACGAGCGACGAAACAATCCTCCTACCGTCTTCTTCACTAACACCTACGCCTGATAACAAAATCGCTGTCTGGGTCTTTGACCCCGAAAGCCAAATCGTAAATCGCCGCGTGATCGAATCTGGCGCCCCCACTCAACAAGGTGTTCCAGTGACCAATGGCCTTAAGGTCGGCGAACAAATTGTGGTGGCGGGTGGCAGCCAACTGCAGGAAGGCATGCAGGTGCGCCCCCTACAATGATGAACCTGGCCCAGTTCGTTGTTAACCGCCCCCTCTATGGCTGGATTCTGGCGCTTGCCTGCCTGTTCGGAGGAATCCACGGGATAGATAACGTGGGCCGCCTGGAAGACCCTGACTTCCCTATCAAGTGGGCCTACATCATCACCACCTATCCAGGTGCTTCTGCTGAAGAAGTCGAGCAGGAGGTAACTGACAAAATAGAAAACGCATTACAGGAACTTCCTTCGATCTTACGACTGGTATCAAAGTCAGTTCCGGGAAGATCCGAAATACAGGTCGAACTGCGCGAGGAATTTGGCGTCGATGAAACTGCGCAGATCTATGATGAGCTGAGGCGGCGCGTCTCCGAAGCCCAGATGCG
>JABGVY010000385.1 GCA_018645845.1 Gammaproteobacteria bacterium
TATCTATTAGGGCTTATCTATTAGGGCTTATCTATTAGGGCCACGAGTCATGGGATACGGCTGCCATCGCTCCAGGTCAACGTTGGGCAATACAGCCGGGTTCACACAGCTCATTGGCCATTTACCCTCCAGCACAAGCCGGACCTCTCGAGCAGCTCGCCTTCGGGTTTCCGGGCGCATTCTGTCTGTCGCTGACGCGGCATGAGGCGACAGCACAACGTTATCCATATGGAGCAATGGATTATCAGGCTCAGGTGGTTCCTTCTCGAGCACATCCAGCCCTGCTGCAGCGACCTGCCCTGATTGAAGCGCTCTGATCAGCGCTGCCTCATCAATTGTCGGGCCACGGCCACAGTTAATGATGCTGACCGTGTTTTTCATCGCAGCAAACGCGTCATCGTTCAACATGGCTCGTGAAGTATCGTTAAGACCAGGGTGGATGGAAATATAATCACTTTTCTCATAAAGCTCCGACAGGTTGACCGGCTGTACGCCCTCTGCGGTCATCTTAAGTTCCGTCACATAGGGGTCATAGGCAATGACATTTAACCCAAATGGTTTCGCCCTTCGAGCCACCGCAGTTGCCAAGTTTCCAAAAGAAATCAAACCGAGCGTTTGCCCCCAAAGCCTGGGTATCTGTTCTAGGATGGGTCGGCCCTTGTACCATTTGCCGTCGTTGACCATCTTATCCATCAGCTTGCTTCGCCGAGCGCAGGCGAGTAGTAACATCAGGGTGTGATCGGCCACTTCCTCAATAAAAACATCAGGGACATTGGTAACGACAATGCCGGCTTCGGTAGCGGCATCAACGTCAACCATATCAACCCCGACACTACCGACCCCAATCACTGCGCATTTCTCCAGGCCGGAAATAATCTGTTGATCAATCTTGATACCCCAGGAAGTCAGCAACGCATCAGCATCCCTGGCGCCCTTCAGGAAACTGCCTGGGCTTGACCCATCAGCTTCTACCAGTTCGGCCACGTCAGCGAGCGACTCAAGCTCCAGCGAGTAGCGCTCTTCAAGTGAAATCTGTTTCGCCACAGCGGGTAACTGGACAACGACCTTTTTCTTACCCACATTTTCTTTCAACATCTTTTACTCCTGACAACAAATACAGATCCTCTATACTGGATCGACGTCCCCCAACATACCGCAAATAAGGCAGAGGTGCATAGTCATGCAATGGCAAATCGGAAATGTGAAAATCACCAGGATAGAGGAATTGATTGGCCCCTTGTTCGACCCGACTAGTTTCTTTCCTGACTTCGACCCCAATTGCTTTGAGGAACACCGCGATTGGCTGTTTCCCGACCATGTTGATGCAAAAACCGGCAGAATCATCGCCAGCATGCATTCCTGGCTCATCGAGACTGTACACCACAAAATTCTTGTCGACACCTGTATTGGCAACAATAAGCAGCGCATGCCCTATCGAGACTGGCACGAAATGAATACTCCCTGGTTACAGAACCTTGCCCAGGCGGGGGTCAACCCGGACGAAATAGACTTCGTCATGTGCACCCATCTTCACGTTGACCACGTTGGCTGGAACACTCAGCTAAAAGACGGCCAATGGGTCCCTACCTTTCCCAATGCCAGGTACATTTTCTCAAAGGTCGAGCACGACTTCTGGCTAGAACAGCGGCACAAAAATAGCAGCGAGTCATTCGCTGCCGTGAACAATCAGACATTTGACGATAGCGTCACCCCAATCATGCACCTGGCAGAATTGATTGAAGGAGAAACGGAGCTGATTGCCGACCTGCTGAACATCAAACCAGCGCCAGGCCATACGCCGGGCAGCATCACCATCGAGGTTCAAGATAAAGGTGATCTAGGTATTTTCACGGGCGACATTTGCCACCATCCAATTCAGGTTGCCCAGCCGGATTTAAACAGCGCCTTTTGCGAACTACCCGACGCGGCAAGGACAACAAGACGAACTATTCTGGAACGCTGTTGCGGCGAGAGTGCACTGATGCTACCCGCTCACTTTGGACCTGGCTTTGCAGGTCATATCCGAGCCAGCGGTAAAGGGTTTCGAATAGATTTCTAGCGTTCCACCCAGTCAGGATCCAGCGCGTTGAAGAACAGATCAATCATCTGGTAAGTGAGACCCCAGACAATCTCATCATCAACAGCGTAACCCGGGTAATTCACGGTTTGGCCTCCGACTACAAACTCACCCATGGTATGCGAACTACCTTCGTGCATTTCCCTGAGCGAACCCCAAAGCACATCTGCAACCTCATAATTTGGGTTGAAGGAGACCTCCGGAGCCGTGAGTTCATACACGAAAGGCGTGACGATCATATCCAGGTCGCGACCTCGCGGATTTGCCCGAACAGAATCAATCTGACCAATGTATTGCGCGGTTCCCGTCAAATCGAGCCCGATCTCCTCCCAGGTCTCTCTTTCAGCAGTCTGCCGCAGGGAATCATCGGAAACCTCAAAGTGCCCGCCTGGAAATGCCATATGACCGGACCAAGGATCACCGTCTTTGGTCGCGCGCAGGATGAACAACGCATCCGTATCTTTCTTCCCTGGACGGAGCACAATAGATACCGCCGCCTGCCTCGTCTTTTTGCGCACAGGATATTGGGTCGGCGAATGTCCGCCGATTGAGCGCCGAATCTGTTCTATTTTTATGATGGACATTCCCAAGATTTTCTAACATTCACGCACAATTGCAACCAACCCCATCAGACGGTAGGTTTAGACAGTGCTTACCATCCACACAAAGGCCAAAAATCAATGACCAAACACCTTACACTCGTATCCATTGTCCTGCTAACGCTTAGTGGCTGCGCGACCAATCCTGTGACGGGCAAGAGTGAGCTAACGCTGGTCAGCCGACAAAGTGAGATTGCTATCGGCACTGAACAATACCTGCCCGCACAGCAGTCACAGGGCGGCCTTTATCAAGTCGACGCTGACCTGACGGCCTACGTCCAACAGGTCGGGGATCGCCTGGCTGCTGTAAGTGACACTGAACTACCTTATGAGTTTGTTGTCCTGAACAACTCCAGTCCAAACGCCTGGGCGCTTCCGGGTGGAAAAATAGCAATAAACCGGGGGTTGCTTGTAACGCTGGACAGTGAGGCTGAGCTGGCTGCGGTACTTGGACACGAGATCGTCCATGCTGCAGCCCGCCACGGGGCAAGGTCAATGGAACGCAACATGTTGTTACAGGGAGTTGCCCTCGTAACAGCTATCAGCACAAGCGACTCCGAGTATTCCAATCACATCATGGGCGGCGCCATGCTGGGATCCCAGCTGATCTCACAACGATACGGACGCCAAGCAGAGCTTGAATCTGATTATTACGGTATGAAATACATGGCACGCGCCGGATACGATCCTGCGGCAGCGATCTCATTGCAGGAAAAGTTCGTCGAACTGGGTAAAGAACGCGAAGCGTCCTGGGTCAGCGGGTTATTCGCCAGCCACCCTCCGTCCGAGCAGAGAGTTGCCACGAACATTGAGTCGAACAAAACAATTAAGTCGACTCAATCCAAAGACTGGGAAACCGGTAAAAGTAGATTTCTGAAGAAATTGGCTTACCTGAGCAGTAAATCCGACGCTTATGCAGCTTACGACCAGGCGACTGCCCTGGCATCCAAGAAGGAATTAGTAGTTGCCTTGAAACGCGTCAACCGGGCCATCACTCTTGAACCCAATGAGCCGAGGTTTTATGGTCTCAAAGCGGACATGCAGCACAGCAACAAGGTCTACCGAGATGCCCTCGAATCATATGATTCTGCACTCAGACTCGATGACACCTATTACCAATACTATCTGGGCAGAGGCCTGACCTACTCAAAATTGGGTAATAGGGGTAAGGCAAGAGCGGACCTGGAGCGAAGCAATCAACTGTTACCGACCTCCGTTGCAAGCAACGAA
>JABGVY010000285.1 GCA_018645845.1 Gammaproteobacteria bacterium
ACAGACTCGCCCGCTTTCTCTCGCTATTTCTGCAAACAACTCTACTTCCTGCTCCGTCGTCCACTTTTCAGGCCCGGCAATATCGCCCACCACACCCGCAGGAACTGCCTGAAATACACCCTTGTTAACTTCCTTCATCGCCCGACCGATGGCCAGTAATTCTGCTTTCTCGGCGAAGGTGCCGGGAATCGGCTCACCTAGTATTGATCTATGTCCGATAGTTCGCGAAGTCGAGAACCCCAGCGCACCTGCATTGAGCCCTTCGATAACGATTTTGCTCATTGCCTCAAGATCATCACTGGTCGCATCTTCATGACGCAGCGCGCGCTCACCCATCACGTAGTTACGTACGGCACTGTGCGGAATCTGTGTACCAACATCGAGTGTGTATTGTTTCGTTCCAAGGTAATCAATGTACTCAGGAAAAGTTTCCCATCTACCCCATTCAATACCCTCGAATAGTGCCGTACCCGGAATATCTTCGACCCCTTCCATCAGCTCTATCATTCCCCGCTCACCGCCAGGAGGGCATGGGGCAAATCCAACGCCACAGTTACCCATCACTACACTCGTTACGCCATGGCTAAAAGATGGGTCAATCTTATCGTCCCAACTGACCTGGCCATCAAAGTGGGTGTGGACATCAACCCAGCCAGGCGTCGCGTAGGCTCCGTCAGCATTGACTGTTTCTTTAGCACTACCGTCTACTTTACCCAGCGCGGCAATCTTGCCATCTTCTATGGCCACATCTCCGCTGTAGGGTTTGTCACCCAGTCCATCAACAATCGTTGCGTTCTTTATAAGGTAGTCGTACATAGCTGCAATCCGTTTTTGAATGCCTTGATCATACGGATTCCCAGGATCGGCGGCAAAACTATCGCGTATCACCGGATAATGATCATTTCTGGTGAGAATGGACAGTGCCGGTATCACATCGTGAAATGACTTGCGCAGGCTGGCCTATAGGCCGGAACGATAGGTCGGAGCGATAGATAGTAGTAAGGGTTCAGCTATTCGAACTTACGCTCATGACACTGGGAACGCGATGTGCTTTGTCAGAAAAACTTAACCTGTCCAGCGGCTGAAAGCTAAACGCCCGGGCAATGAGAACATCAGGGAAGGAATGCAACCGTGTTTGGTACTCGGTGACGGCATCATTGAACCCTGCCCGAATGAGAGCAACTTCGTTTTCAAGCTTGATCAAGCGACGATTAAATACCGCGATCAGCTCGATTCCCTTGAGATCGGGGTATTGTTCGATCCGGAGCAAAACCTGACCAATAGCGCCATGCTCCAACGCAAGGTACGCATCAACCTCGCTCGCGGTGGATGCTTTCTTCCCGGATTCTCTTAGGTCTACAAGCTTCTTCTGCAGTTCCGCTTCATGGGACAGGTATTGTTTGACCACGGCTTCAAGCTGCGGCATCAGGCTCGCTCTTTTTTTCAGGGAAACCTGAATATTGGCCCAATTCCTTTCACATCGTTGTCGCAGGAAGACCAGATCGTTGAACATCAAAGCCAACACAACAAAGATCATGAACAGCGGCGACACCAGTGATGCAAGCAAAAAATCCAGGGAAGACATCTGCCCGTTACCACCAATAACGAACAAGGAACAGAGGAACACCACGCTCAAGGCGAGCGCCATAATGCCCATGCCCATTCGTGCTTTTCTGACCATTACTTCTTCTTCAGGGACATTGGCAATGATGTAGGGACTGCCTTTCTCGTAACCCATAACAAGCGATTCACCACTGGTTTTATCTAACTTCGCTTTTCCCAGAATATAAAGCTCATCAGAAGGAGACAGGCGTCGCTCAATATACCTGCGATTTCCTCGATACTCTGTTTTGATATGTTTGGTAATGCATTCAGCATTGCCTGGGAAGACCCGAATCCTGCCCTCTTCATCCTCACAAAAGAACGGCCGTTTGACGGTGTCGTCCTGAATCGTATGCCAGTATTTTTTTTTGCCGGAACCACGTCGCTCTTCTACTGTGTAATGGTACCAGACACAATCTTCATTACTCAAAGGCCCCGGGACCACACCACCTTCCGCTTGTGGAACCAATTTCCCTTTCACTTCTGCCACCCCGAAGACAACACCCTGGGTTTTGCTGGTTGGGATATTCTCCTGCATTCGTTTAGTTCTAATGGCCAGAAACGCCAACCAGGCAAGCACAGCAGTGACCAACAGCAGCAGCGGCACCCACCAGGCAGAAGTCTGTGTATGCGTCGATTGGTACGTGGCATCGGCCGCAAAAGCTATTGCCCGCTGGTCATCCGGCACCATGATGGCAGACGGGCTATCCAGATCACCTGCGCTGGCGACATAGCTTTCTGGGAAACGGGCTATTTGTTTGATGAACCTTTGTCTCACCTGAAAGGCACTGCGTCGCCAGCCATTGATTCGTTCTTTTTCAGTAACACTCAACAGGGTGTAAGCATTTTTTTCGAGGTCAAAAGGTTCAGAAAAGTTCACCATGGAATAGCCACGGCCCTCCAACACCGTGTTTATCCTCTGAAGTGCTCTGGATGAATGCTGGTCAACCCGCTCGAGCCCACGGTCGAGATCGATTTGCACACTTCGATAACCGTAATGAAACAGCAACAGACTACCGCTGAGCGAAACAATGACCAAAAAAACCAGTGTCCGGTGGATACGTGCGGCATAAATCAGGCAGAAGCAGCTAAGAATAAGTGCAGTGACGCCGCCCCACAGGAAAAGAACCGCATCCATGGCAACGGATGCCCGCTCCACACTACCGGTGAAACTCGAGATTATCGGTTGGTAATGACCGGCATAGGGGAACGCCAGAATGGCGTCCGGCTCATAAGTCATCCAGCCAAATACAGTCACCTGGTTACCCGGGTCTACTCGCCATTCGGTATACCGATGCTTGCCCTCCCTGGTGAAAAACTGTTGCGCCACAGACCATCTGAGATGGCTGCCGGCAGAGCTTGCTCGAACAAGCGCGCTGCCTGAATCATCCTCCAGACGAAAATCGACAGCAGACTCTTCATCACGGATAGTTCGCCAGACCGTATCGCCGTCAGAATCTCGCTCTTCACGCTGTACAAGGTAACGATAATAGACACAGTTTGTACCGGTTTTAGGGCTGGCAAGAGACTTGTTATCTATCAGCGAAACGCGCCCCCTGACCTGCGATTCTCCACCAACGGATTCAGTCAAACGTGATAAGGGAATTCGCTCAAGCTCCCGAAATTCGAGGACCTTTTTGAAAGCCAGCTCAGATAAAAATACCGACACTGCCAGCAAAACTGCGCAGCCCAATACTGCAATCAATCGGTAGACCCAAGTTTTCATAGTATCTGTTTCGCTTCAGCGTCCTAGTACTCGAGGCATCACATATCATACATTAGACTCACCGCACCAGCGCCGTCCTATTGTAGTTCTGATCGTCTCAGACAGACTACCCCATCACAATTAACGTTGAACCCCTGGTAATTCAAGGCACTTTTCGTAAACCCGCATGAAAAAGGAACAACCGGGCGCCACACAAACCACTATGAATAACCAGATCTCAGCGAAGCCGCGAAGTTAGGCGAAGCAAAGGCAGCCTGAGGGTAGCAATGACACCCTGGGTGTCACTTCTATTGTCGAGCTCAATGGTACCGCCGTGAAACTCCGCGATCACTTTGGCAATATACAGTCCAAGACCAAGATGGCTGTCAGCTTTGTTCTTCCTGACACTCACCATAGATTCAAATAAACCGATATCCCTGGGCAGGTTTAGTCCCTCGTTCATCACCCGTAACATCGCCATGTCATTTTCGATATGCAAACGAACCCCCACCTCACCGTTCTTTGAAAAAGATACTGCGTTATCAACCAGCTTATCCAGCAGTTGCGCTATTAACTCGGGGATTCCTGTAATGGGTACGTCCTCTCGTTCGACCTCAAACGTAAACGAAGTATTGCTATAAGCTGTTTCATAGCCCCTGACACAACCTGAAACAACCTCAGTCAGGTTAAACCTGACGACCTCCGTTTCATCAAGAGATTCTTCCAGTCTTCGTGCTTCAGCCATTTTATTTAAAATGTTTGTTAATCTTTGCACGCCCTGACTGGCTCGATCGACATAGACAAGCGCCGCGGGATCAACATCCCGACCCTGGAGGTTTTCCAGTGACGACTTAACGACGGATATCGGCGTGCGCAGCTCATGATTCAACCGGGAAGCCATGCGCTCAAGGTAATCGTTGTATAGCCCTATGCGCTCAGTTGTTGATTTAAGTTCCTGGAATAACTTACCCACCGCGTCGTTTCCAAAATCCAGCTCACTAGCCTGGCTCTGCACCCGGCCCCGGCTGTCTACCCGTTCTGCGACCAACGTTTTCATCCTGCCCAATCTGCTTTGTGTCGCCCATAGAACCATCAGGATAAGCGCCGCCAACAATAGCAGTGACAGAATTGACCAACGATCAAACTCATGATCGATAATGCCAGTCAGGTGCTCGGATGGACCCGCATTTTGGCTGATCGCAATCGTGCCCAGCTGTGCTTCACCCGAGACAATCGGCGCTTCAACCCACAACTGCCGACCGGTCGAGTCGTATGTGTCTGTGGTCGCTGTTCGACCCGAGGCGCTGACTACCTGCACACCATAAGGCATGCTTGCCAGGACCTTTTCGAAATCCGATGGA
>JABGVY010000399.1 GCA_018645845.1 Gammaproteobacteria bacterium
AATCGCGAGGATATTAAAAACGTTGCTCCCGACCACGTTGCCAATCGCCACATCTGAACTCTTGTGAAGTGCCGCAATAACGGTCGTGCTTAGCTCTGGCAAAGAAGTACCAAGTGCGACCAGACTAAGGCCAATGACCGCTTCTGATACTCCCCAGGAGGAAGCTAGGCCAACACCACCTTCCACCACCAGGTCAGCTCCCAGCGGAAGAGCGATAACACCCAGTACAATAAATAGCGTGATGGTGCTCGGGTAGGTGGGTAGCCCCAGCCCCCTGTCCATTTCTTCCTCGGGATCATCCATCGGAATAAGTTCTGCCCCTCTTGTCGCGAAAATCAGAAAAATCGCCAGAAGCGTGACCAGTAAAACCCCTTCCAGGAACGTAATCGGCTCGAACACACACATAGCAATAAACATTAGAGATACTGCAACCATCAGGCTTGTTTGTCGGGACAGTCCTTCCTGCCCGCAGGAAATTGGGTAAATCATCACCGGAACACCAATGACCAGGAGCACATTGGCGATGTTAGAACCTATGACATTGCCAATCGCAATACCCGGATAGCCAGACAAGGCAGAGAAAGTTGATACCATCAGTTCGGGTGCTGAAGTACCCATGGCAACGACTGTCATACCAACAACGACAGGCGGGATACTACTTTCTTTGGATAATCCCAGAGCGCCCCGAACCAATAACTCACCACCCACAAGCAGATAGACAAAGCCCCCGAACAGCTTCAGGAAGTCTATGAGCTCAAGCATTCTTGTCCCGCTGCTCCTGTTCCAAATGCTCCAGAAACTCATTCAAGGATTCCGACAGGTAAGCTATCTCGTCATCACCTTTAACCTCGGCTCGCAAACCGCTTTCGCCGTGACGCATACGCTCAACCACTACTGCGAGCTCATGGATGGGCCTGGCAAGATAGAACCCCAGCAACGCACCGCCAATGATCGCAAAAGCTGATAAGGCAACGGCAATATCAAATAAGGATTCTCGTAGCACTAGTGCACGTTTACCCTCTTCACTCACATCAACTTTCACCACAAGGCCCCAATCCATTTTTTCCAGATATCGCGTTGCGAGCCACACCCACTCCCCTCGATAATCCTTCTGTGCCTTCGTCGCGATTTCTTCATCCTGGGTCAACACGGTTTTAAAATCACCAGAGGCAGATTCTTGTATCTGCTCTCCAAAAAATCCGTCAACTTCGTGACGAAGTGGGTTCAAAACAACTATCTTTTCACCAACGTCCATCACCACAAAAGCCTCGCCGGTTTTACCGAGCCCTGTGTAATCGCCAGTGACATCAAAAACGTCACTGGCATCCATAATCAGCTCAATGCCGCCAATGGGTAAATTCTCAAGATACACGCCTGTATTCATCACCACGCGCGGGCCGTCTTCTGAGAGAAACGTCCCTACGTACGTTACGTCGTCGCCTACCGGCACCTTTGAATGGCTAACTTTTGAGCGACCAAACGAGGCAATTTCTTCACCATTAGCATCAAAAATGATGAGTTTGTCGATTTCCTTTACCGCAACAGTGATAGCCCGGATCGTATTCTGAATAGTACGAAGACCCTGGGGGTCGTCGTTTTCTACATAGCTCCGGATAGCATAACGAAGCTGCTCTATCTCACGGACCAGGCGTAAGTTATCTTCCCAGCCGTCGTAGACTTTATTGAGATCACGGCGTTTGCTTTCAGCCAATGCATCCAGCTGCCTGAGTGATATTTCCTGAAGCAAATCCGATGAAGTGTAGTAAGCAAACGTGCCCAAGAGCATCATGGAAAGCAGCGACACAAAAACGAGTGCCAGAGAAAGGCGTGTACGGATATCCACGAATGCTACCTGTTAAAAATCGTGTCAATCATTACACGATGGGAGCAGGGATTGAAGCCTCTAAATTAAGTCACCTGCACGACATCAATCAAACGAGTATTGATTGACTTTCTGCCAACAATCCGGAGCAATTTGACGGCAATCACCGACACAACAGCGCTGCCGGCCAGCCAGGCCAGTGAAGATGCGGGATGGTCGGCTATCGTACCTAGCTGATAAAGGCAGCTTGAGGTTACGTAGGCGAGCCCTGTGGTCCACCCAAACGTCAAAAACATCCACCTAATACCCGATTCTTTGGCAATTACGCCCAATACTGCGACACAGGGAGCGTACAACAAAACAAACACCAGATAGCAAAAAGCGGCAAATTGAGTACCAAACTGAGTAGCCATGTTTGTCAGTGTGACACTCGCCACACCCTGGGCATCTGCGGCAGATTCCAGCGAACTGTCGCTTTCAATGCCTATTCCCAGCGGATCCCCAAGATTTGACAGTAAATCAGCGCCATTGATCTTGATAGTGAGCAGCGCCTCTTTACCTTTATTCAACAGGTCCGGTCTCGCGGCTTCATTCTCATTTGCCCTGCTATTGTCGCTATAAAGCGCATCCAGAGTACCAACGACAGCTTCTTTCGCAAACAGTCCGGTAAACAACCCTACTGTAGCAGGCCAATTGTCTTCCTTAAGGCCGATGGGTTTAAACAGCGGCGTCATGCCCTTGCCAAGCGTTGCCAGCATTGACTGCTCGCTATCTTCGTTCCCAAAAGAGCCATCACTACCCACTGAGTTTAGAAAGCTAAGACCGATGACAACCAGGACGATGGTCCGGCCAGCCCTGAACACAAAGCTCTTCAATCGAAACCAGGACGTTAACAGTATGTTACGGAGCACAGGCACATGATAGGTCGGCATTTCCTGAAAAGAAGGCGTCATCTCTTCATCAAAAATCTGTTTACGGAACAGCGAGCCGGTCAGTACTGCCATAGCGATACCCAGCAGGTATAAACCGAAGACAACATTCTGCCCATTCGTAGGAAATAGGGCTGCTGCGAACAGTGCATATACTGTCAGTCTTGCGCCGCAGGACATAAATGGCGCCATCGAAATCGTGAGCAGGCGATCGCTCTCTCTGCCGAGCGACCGTGCAGCCATGACCGAAGGCACATTACAGCCAAATCCTACGATCAGGGGCACAAACGCGGTACCTGGCAGGCCAATTCTTGCCATAAGCCGATCAACAACAAAGGCAGCACGTGACATGTAGCCCGAAGACTCCAGCAATGAAAGACACAGAAACAATGCACCGATTACCGGTACAAAAGTTGCCACCAATTGAATGCCCCCCCCCAGGCCATCGGCAAGCAATACGATCACCCAGGCGGGAGCGTTAACGGACTCCAAAAACCACCGTGGCGTGTCGACCATCAGAGCGCCAAACATAACATCGAAAGAATCAATAAATACGGCGCCAACATTGACCGCTACCGTAAACATCAAGTACATCATCGCCAAGAAAATCGGTATACCCAGCCACCGGTTGAGCACCCACTTATCAAGCCTTTCGGTCATGGTGTGTTCTACGGGCACCATCTGCACGGCGCCGCTGACGATGGTTTCTGCACGCTGGTAACGCTTGATGATTTTGTCACCTACAAAATCGTCATTGGTGAGCACCTCGATTTCCCTGCCCGTAGCGTCTGCGGTAAACAATTGCGTCACCAGGCCATCCAGCCCCTGCTGCTTCGACGCGACGATTGGGGCAACAGGCGCACCGAGATGATCGGCGAGTGACTCGCTATCAATGGTAATGCCTTCCCTTTCGGCAACATCAAGCATGTTAACCGCGACAACCACCGGAAGACCCAACTCCAGCAATTGCTGTGTCAGGATGAGGTTTCTCTGGAGATTACCAGCATCAATAATATTCAGGATGACGTCAAAATCACCGGCAGCAAGATAGTCCCGTGCGATCTGTTCATCTAGCCCAAGATAATCCTGCTCGAGTGAATAGATACCTGGAAGGTCAACTATTACGCAATCACGATTCTTATCGGTAAAGGTGCCGATCTTTTTCTCAACCGTTACACCGGGCCAGTTACCGACTTTCTGGTGTGAACCGGTCAGCGCATTGAATAGTGTTGTCTTTCCGCAATTGGGATTCCCTATGAGTGCAATTCTGAAAGCGTTCACGAATCCAGCTCAACCCTGACAAGATTGGCTTCGCTTTTACGAATGCTCAGTAGTGTGTGACCAACCTTTACCTGCAGGGGGTCTCCAAAGGGTGCAATATGCAGCACATCGACCCATACGCCTGGATATAACCCAAGCGCATACAGGCGGCTCTGGAAATCACTATGATCGATAGCAGCGCCGATGATACGGCAGCGGCCAGTTGGTGCCACATCTGCAAGGGTCATAAGGAGGCCGAGCGAAACAAAGATGAGAATTATTATCATTTAGCTGGGCAAAGTAAAGCACAGGTTTATCT
>JABGVY010000581.1 GCA_018645845.1 Gammaproteobacteria bacterium
CCTTACAATGTGATTAAGATTGGCGGCTCGCCAGTCTCAGGTCTACAGGCGAACGCGACCTACGCGATTGTTAATGACGGCGATGATAGCTTCACAGCTTACGCTGGCACCTGGAGTGATAATAATGGCGGCACATTCACGCCTGCGAGTAGTGGGCATGTGGATCTTGCAAACCAGACTGCAGTTGACGCGGTCTACGCCACAAACCCGACGCAACTCGGAGAATATGAGTTGCCAAAGACTTTAAATGGAGGATCAGGCGATGAAACTCTTAATGGTGGTCTGGGGTCTGATACAATCACTGGTGGTGCAGGCGCAGATATTCTAAGCGGGGGCAGTGGGAACGACTCCTTTGTCTATACATCTTCGACTGAGTCTCAAGCGACCGTGAGTGCGGACACAACAATAGTATTTGACCAGATAACTGATTTTGTTAGCGGTAGTGATAAAATTTATGTAGACAAAGTTGGAACATTAGATTTTGCATCTGATGCGAGCACGAGTGTTATATCAATAGCAGTTGCTAATGTTGGAACCTTTGCAAATTTAGAGGAAGCAATTGAGACTGTAATTGGTGAAAATTTGACTGCCTCAAGTTCCTCAAATGTAAAAGTTTATGATGTGAATTTAACAGGGAGCGGCTTAGCTTCAGATGGAGTGGAACATTTGGTAATTATAAACGATGATGACGATGAGCTTACTTCCAGTGACTTAATGATTGAATTAAGTGGTACGTCGTCAAACAGCATATTAACTGGAGATCTTGGTTATATCGCCTAGAATGTATTTTGGAAATAATTCAAAGCAAAAAGAGCTTGGTCGCTTCATTTTTTAATGAGTTCGAGCTCTTTGTCAGTTATTTTGGCTCTCACCTAACGTGAGTTGTGGTTATGAACCGGATGAGTACGTTACTTTCATGGCAGAAAGTAAGCTGACGTGGAGATTAAGATTTTTTTTCCTGTATAATGTTCATACGTTCAAACAACTCAATACTTTTCGCATGCCTTTCTTGCATTTGATGAGTTTCCCTTGCGTGTTGAGTTTCGAGCGCGTGCATCCTGTTTTTTTGTCTTTCACGTAGTTTTTGTAGCTCAGTCGCTTGGTTTTCTTTTAGTTCTTTTAGTATCATGGATTGTTTCTCAAGTTCAATTTAACTAGATATACATCAGTCTTTTTCACGTGTTTGATATTGACATATATTCTCGGATTTAGGAAGGGCGCTTTTAGAATAAATCACCTTCCCGACAATAGCCTCGGTAAATGGCTGTGCGGCTATGCCTAATCAACTTTCATTCCGCTACTTCAAAACCAGTCCAGAGATCATCCAGCTTGCGGTGATGCTGTATGTGAGATTTCCACTCTCACTAAGAAATGTAGAAGACCTGCTTCATGAGCGTGGAGTAGATGTAAGCTATGAATCTGTCCGGTACTGGTGGCACCGGTTTGGCTCTCAGTTCGCAAGCGAAATTAAAAAGCGAAGAGCAGGGGGTATGCAGTCAAGCAACTGGAAGTGGCACCTTGATGAAGTCTTTGTAAAGATAAATGGAGAAAGGCATTACCTCTGGCGTGCAGTCGATCATGAGGGCGAGGTGCTAGAAAGCTACGTCACCAAAAAGAGAGATAAGAAAGCAGCGCTAAAGTTCATGAAAAAGGCTATGCGCCGGTATGGATCGCCCAATGAGATCGTTACAGATAGGCTTCGATCCTACAGTGCAGCAGCAAAAGAGCTGGGCTGTGCAGATAAGCAAGTTACACAGCAATGGGCAAATAACAGAGCGGAGAATTCACACTTACCTTTTCGACGACGAGAACGCGCGATGCTGCGATTTAGGCGTATGCACAGCGTGCAAAAGTTCGCCTCAATCCACGCCTCGTTTCACAATCTATTCAACTCGCAAAGGTCACTCTCAAAGCACAGTACTTTTAAGCTTAACCGTGACGCTGCTCTTACTAAGTGGCGCTCTCTTATCGCCTCGTAGAATTCACGCTCTCAACGCTTCTGATGCTTGAGCCGATTTGTCTGACAGCACCCGTCGAATGGTTCGGCACCATGTCAGATAGATCAAGGCCACAGAACCAGCGATAGGCCAGGTTCAGATGTACCTCTTCACACAGGCGACGCTCTGACCTGATGCCGAAACAATACCCCACGAGCAGCATGCGGATTAGAAGCTCGGGATCAACCGAAGGGCGGCCCGTGTAGCTGTAAAACTCAGCCAAATACTGGCGGATGTCGCTCAGATCCACGAACCGATCTATCGAGCGCAGCAGGTGATCTTGGGGAACATGGTCTTCCAGCGAGAACTCATAAAACAGCGCCGCCTGTGCTTCCTGCTTCGGTCCCATCATCGCCAATTCTCCCAATCAATAGGGCAATTGAATCAGAGAATAGGCGCCCGATCAAGGAAGAGTTTTTCAACAGAATTAGCCAAAGTAACGGATGCTGCAAGGCGGCGACTGAGGGAATAGGCGTGAAATTAGTTCCTTTTCTTGAAAGGGCAGAACACAGTGATTTGCCGGCACCGTCAAAACTTAAATTAGAAGCATCTTCAGTGCAGAATAAGACAAGGCAGCACCTATTCAGGTGCCACCAGCCTGTTTTGATCAATACTGCTATTTCAAAATGATTTCCGGTCCCATAATCATGTTGGGCAGGAATGTCGAAATCCAAGGCACGTAGGTTACTAAGATCAAGAAAACAAACAGAACGCCAAGGAATGGAAGGGCAGCTTTTACGACTGACATCATTGGCATGCCCGCAACGCCCGAGGTGACAAATAGGTTCAACCCAACCGGCGGAGTGATCATACCGATTTCCATGTTGACAACCATAATAATGCCGAGGTGAATCGGATCAATGCCGAGTTCTATCGCAATTGGAAAGACCAGTGGCGCGACAATCACAAGCAATCCCGAAGGCTCCATGAACTGTCCGCCAATTAGCAGAATGATGTTGACGACGATAAGGAACATGACTGGTCCAAAGCCAGCCGACAACATTGCATTTGCCACGCTTTGTGGAACTTGCTCGTCCGTAAGGACATGTTTCAAGATGAGTGCGTTAGCGATTACGAACAAAAGCGTAACCGTGAGCTTGCCTGCTTCCAAAAGGGTGTGCTGCGTATCCCGATGGAAAAATACCGTCACAATCGCCGAGGGTTGACGCCACAAGGAGGTGGTTCTTTTGGACCCCTTTACATCCGCAGTTGAAAGGTGTCGCGGGCCTTTCTCGGCAAGTGGTCCCATGTCTTTGTAGATGAAGTTTGCAATGAAGAAAGCATAGAGAGCGGCAACCGCTGCCGCCTCGGTAGGAGTGAATACCCCGCCATAAATACCGCCAAGGATAATCACGATCAAGAAAAGGCCCCAACCGGCTTCGCGTCCCGAGGCAAAGACCTCTCTCCAACCCTGCCATTCGCCCTTGGGTAAGTTTTTCACTTTGGCCATGACGTAGATAGCGGTCATCAGCATCAAGCCAGCCAGAAGCCCTGGAATGACACCTGCGAGGAACATTCGTCCAACTGAAACTTCCACCGAAGCTGCATAGACAACCATTACGATAGATGGTGGGATAAGGATGCCTAACGTACCCGCGTTGCAAATAACACCTGCAGCGAACTCCTTGGAATAGCCGGCCTGAATCATGCCTCCAATGACGATTGTTCCAATCGCCACCACCGTTGCTGGCGAAGAACCTGACAGCGCCGCAAAGAGCATGCAGGCAAAAACCCCCGCGATGGCCAACCCACCGGGTAGGTGCCCGACGCAGGCAATTGAAAACCGGATGATCCGTTGTGCAACACCACCAGTCGTCATGAACGCTGATGCCAGAATGAAAAATGGGATGGCCAGGAGAGTATAGTGGCCCTCAAAGGCGCTGAACAGAGTTTGGGCAATCGACGCCAGTGAGCTGTCAGAAAATGCCAGCAGAAACAGCACTGAGGACATGCCAAGTGCAACCGAGATCGGCACACCGATGATCAGCAGACCAATGACCAGGGTAAAAAGTAGTACAACTTCCATTAGTTTTTTTCTCCCAGTTGGTCATGTGCTTCTTGGATTTCGTCTTCAACTTCGTGGCTAGCCACCACACGGTCGATTTGACCAATCCAGAGTGCCCATCCAGCTTGTAGGAAACGGAAAAGCATAAGAGCCATAGACAATGGCAGAATAAAATATGGCAATAAGCGCGGAATTTTCTCATATTCTTCGCCCTCGTTGAATACGGTCTCCATCCATCCCAATACGGCAGGGTGCGGGATATCGTTGACCTCGTACCACCCCTTGTCGCGGTACTTCTCCTCAAAGCCGAGTGGGAACCAACGCCCCTCTGTACCGGGGAGATTGGCGAAATTAGCCCAATAATCCCATGCCCCTTTCAGCATCAGGAAACTGAAAGTGATGCATATAGACACAGCAACTAACCCCAAGACGCGGCGTGATTTCGGAGCCAGAATATTGACGACGATATCGACACCAAGATGCGAGCCCTTCTTTACGGCATAAGATGCTCCAAGAAGCACCAACCAACCGAATAGAAAAACGGTGAGCTCAAGCGCCCAAAGAATGTTTTTGTTGAACCCGTACCGCGCCACGACATTGGCGAATGTGATCAATGTCATCACGCCAAGAATGCCAGAGATCAACGTCTCCTCAATACGATCGGTGAACGATTTTGAATGATTCATAATTTAACTTTCCAAGCATGTTCGAAGGCGTCTGAAACGCCTCCGAACAGGTTGAATTAAGTATCTTTAATTAAGGGATTGCGCTGCGTCGATCATGTCCTGACCAACATCATCAGCGAATTGATCCCAGACTGGTTTCATAACATCAACCCATACCTGACGCTCTTCAGGCGTCAGCATCCGAACTGTGCTGCCAGCCTCAATTATAGCTTGTCGGTTCGCTTGGTTCACAGCAAAAGACTGAGCATTGCGAAGCTCAGTTACCTCGTTCAGGATTGTTAAAAACTGGTCGCGGACATCCGCATCTAGGCTATCAAGCCAATCAACACTGGTCACAACCAGATAGTCAATAATACCGTGGTTCGTCTCAGTGATACCGTCCTGCACTTCGAAAAACTTCTTTCCATAAATGTTTGACCACGTGTTTTCTTGCCCATCGACAACGCCTTGCTGTAGCCCGCCATAGACTTCAGAAAATGCCATTTTTTGCGGAGCGCCGCCGATTGCTTCCATTTGAGCCACCAGAACGTCAGACGACATCACTCGGAATTTAAGTCCGTCAGCGTCTGCTGGTGACATCAACGGTACATTAGCCGACATTTGCTTCATGCCATTATGCCAGAACGTCAAACCTTGAAGGCCACGGCGCTGCATACTGTCTAGCAAAGCCTGCCCAGCATCAGAGCCTTGGAAGGCATCGACGGCTTCGATGTTCTCGAACATGAAAGGCAAGTCAAAGATACGGAACTGTTTGGTGAACTTCTCAAACTTTGACAGCGAAGGCGCTGCCAGCTGCACATCATTCTGCAGCAATGCTTCAAGAACTTTATTATCGTCATAAAGGGTCGAATTTGGGAAAACTTCCATACAGGCCTTGCCATTCATCTCATCATTGACACGCTGCTCTAACAGCGTGGCTGCTATTCCTTTTGGATGTTTGTCAGTGTTGGTAACATGGCTGAATTTAATAACGGTCTCGGCCGTATCGCAGGCGGCAAACGCGGATGTCGCACCGAGTGCGCACGTAAGAGATAATGCAGTGTTTAATAGAAACTTCATGATATCCTCCTTTGGTTCTTTTTGCCGCGTTTCCTGATTTCTTCTGGCGCGGCTTGTGATGAAAAAGACTACATGGGATTGACGCAAGAATTAGTCGGCAAAACTGTTCAGTTTTTACGATTAAATATTCCGTTTTAATCTGAAATACTGGATAAAGTTTAATTTACCCGGGGAGTTCAAAATGTTTGAGGGTTTCGTGCGCGAGCGTATCGAAGGAGACGGTGCGACTTTGTTTGTCCGCCGCGCTGGGCCCCTAGATGCACCGCCGGTTGTACTGCTTCATGGTTATCCGCAGACATCTGCCATGTGGCACGGTGTGGCACCAATTCTGGCACGCTCTTATCAAATCGTCTGTCCCGATTTACGCGGATATGGTCAATCAGATAAACCGGTGTCAAATGCATGGCATCAGCCCTATTCAAAACGTGCTATGGCCAATGACATCGTCGCGGTTATGCGGCGCTTAGGACACGAGCGGTTTCTGGTTGGCGCCCATGACCGGGGTGCGCGGGTGGCGCACCGGATGGGCTTGGATCATCCTGGCCGCGTTGCAGCCATGGTTTTGCTCGACATCGCGCCGACCCGCGAAATGTATGCCAATACCAGCGCCGAATTCGCGCGGGCTTACTGGCACTGGTTTTTCCTGACCCAGCCAAACCCGCTGCCCGAAAAAATGATCGGTGCTGATCCGGAAGTATTTTGGAAGCTAAAATGCTTTAATCAGGCAAAGGGCAAAATCCCGTTTTCGCCTGAAGCTCTGGCTGAATACCTGAATGCCTTCGCTGACCCGGACGCAATCCATGCAAGCTGCGAAGATTATCGCGCAGCTGCAAGCATCGATATTGCACATGACGACGCAGATCTGGGCCGAAGACTTACCATGCCTATTTTGACGCTCTGGGCAAAACGCGGAATAATCGAAACATGCTTTGACGCGCTTAGCCTCTGGCGTCAGCGGGCAGAAAAGGTTGAGGGTGAAGGCCTCGACGTCACACATTACATGGCCGAAGAGAGACCTACCGAAGTCGCAGCGCGCATGTCTGACTTCTTTTTCCGCAATCCAATCCATACGAAGGAAACTGCTCAATGACCCGCACGCTCTATGATAAACTGGTGGATAACCATAAGGTTTGCGACCTGCCTGATGGCGATATGCTGATCTATGTGGATTTCCACATCATGAACGAATACACCAGTCCGCAGGCGTTTTCTGGGCTAGCAAGCAAAGGATTAAAGGTTTGGCGTCCAGAGGCACATCTTTCTGTGGTCGATCATGTCAACGCTACCCGTAGCGTCGAAGCACCAGACGCCCAATCCAAGCTGCTGATCGACAATTTGGAAAAAAACTGCACCAAGCATCAGATCGCATTTTACGGGCTGGGTGATCCACGCCAAGGCATTGAGCATGTTATAGTCCCAGAGCAGGGATTGGTGGTACCAGGCATGCTGATTGCATGCGGCGATAGCCACACAACAACCTATGGTGCCTTCGGTGCTTTAGGGTTTGGAATTGGTACTTCTGAAGTTGAGCATGTTTTGGCAACACAAACGCTGCGCTATAAGCGTATGAAGACAATGCGCGTTACAATCGAAGGCACTACAGCACCTGGCGTCACGGCAAAAGACATCATAATGAAAGTGGTACAAGTCGTGGGTGCAGGTGGAGCCAACGGGTTTGCCGTTGAGTTTGCAGGCTCTGCTATTGTCGGCCTCGATATGGCCGGCCGTATGACCGTGTGTAATATGGCAGTTGAGCTGGGCGCTCGCGCTGCTTTAATAGCAGCGGATGAAATCACGGAAGCGGCGCTAAAAGGATACCCGCACAGCGGTCAATTTGCATTTAGGGGTGAAAGCTGGGTCAGCGATCCCAGAGCCATATTTGATGAAGAATTTACCATTTCAGGGGCCGATATCGAGCCTTTGATCACTTGGGGCACCAGCCCGGACCAATCAGTTCCAATAACCTCGAACGTACCTTCTGCACTGGATTACGTCTCTCCCAAAGCTAAGGCAGCGCTGGAGCGCGCATTGCAGTATATGGGTCTGAGCGAAGGGCAATCGGCCCAGTCGATCAAAATCGACACGGCCTTTATCGGCTCTTGTACCAATAGTCGTATAGAAGATCTACGAGAGGCAGCCAAAATATTGGAAGGCCGACAGGTGGCTGAAGGCGTCGAAGCTATCGTGGTTCCTGGTTCTGCCATGACACGCCTGAAGGCGGAATCCGAAGGCCTTCGTGCCATTTTCGAGACCGCAGGTTTTCAATGGCGCCCTGAGGCTGGATGTTCGATGTGTCTGGCGATGAATGACGATATTGCTATGGATGGTGAACGGGTCGCTTCATCGACCAACCGGAATTTTGAAGGCCGGCAGGGCCGTGGCGCACGCACTCATCTAATGTCACCAGCAATGGTCGCTGCGGCAGCCGTTTGTGGGCATCTGGCTGACATACGAGACTTCAAGTGAAAGACAAAGGAATGATGAAAACCATTAAAGGGATCGCCGCCCCATTGCCGCTGGCGAATATCGATACGGATGTGATCATGCCAAAGCGGTTTTTGATTACAATCACCCGCGAAGGGTTGGCAGATGGTACGTTTGCCGACCTGCGCTTCGACGCCGCGGGCCAAAAGCGGCCAGGCTTCATCCTAAACAAAACGCCTTGGACGCAAGCTACAATCTTAGTTGTCGGAGATAATTTTGGATGCGGTTCAAGCCGGGAACATGCCGTTTGGGGCATGCGTCAGCTGCCGATTGATGCTTGCATCGGAACAGGGTTTGCAGGGATATTTTATGATAATGCGCGTAAAAATGGTCTTGCTTTGCCGATTGTATCTCCTGAGGTGCGGGATTCACTTTTGCAATTTTCGAATAATCCTAGCGGCGCAGAGATTTCCATAAACCTTGAACGCCGAATGATAACCGCAGGTGAGATTTCGGCACCGTTCGAGATGGATGATGCCACGCGAACAGCGCTGATCCGAGGCCGCGACGATACTCTAGACTCGTTGGACTATACCTCTGTGATCCGCCATTTTGAGGCTGGATTGAATGAAAGAATGCGGGTAAGCGTTATTAAATGAACCTGTAAAGGGTAGTGGATTGGATATCAGACAACTGGAATGTCTCATCGCTGTCGCCGAAGAACTTCATTTCAGAAAAGCAAGTGAACGCTTAGGGCTAAGCCAATCCGCTCTTTCTGAACGGGTTTCCGCGTTGGAACACGAACTAGGCGCCCGGCTGTTTTTCAGAACTACTCGACAAGTCAGTCTGACCCAAGCCGGATCTGAATTTGTACAGGATGCAAAAAGGATCCTTACCGATATTGATAAATCGGTTTCCAATGTTCGCCACACCGCCGAGTCGGACCTTCACCACATTCGCGTAAGCGGTGTTGACGAGGCAATTTCGATGTTACTACCGCGGGTTCTACTTGCATTTCGGCAGACCGATTTTAAGGTGCATGTGCAAGTTCTAGAAATCTCTTCGTCCGAACAACATTCTCACGAGTTAATCGCCCATCGGACCGATGTGGCCTTCGTACGGACGCATCAAGAAGATGAATTTATTTCCAGCGAACTTTTGCATCGCCAGCCCATCGTGGTGGTTCTTGCAGAGACTAATCCTCTTTCAAGATCTGCATCCCTGTCCATAGCAGATATCGCAGATCAACCAATCGTGGGTTATCCTAAGCACGCGCGACCAATCCTGCACGAGGCCTTATGGAGCGGTTTTCGGAAAATTGGTGCCCAACCAAACATTGTTTGTGAGATTATTGACAAATCCACTCTGCTGCAGTTTGTCGCCCATGGGCTAGGAATTGCCTTGGCACCAGCCTGGGTCAAGAATATAGCACCACCTGGGGTATCACTAGTTCCTTTTGAACCATGCGAAAATCTTATCGACTTATATGTTGCATTTCGAAAATCGGGTAACTCCGAGACCGTTAAAAGATTCGTCGAAACCGTCAGAAAAAGCACCATTCAATTGACTTAATTTCCAATATACTTTGCCAACGGTTGCGTATCAGTTCGGCGCCTATTTTATGAAATTAAAACGTTACTAAGACTTAAAGCCAGTCGCTTATGAAGTAGGCGCAAAATTACGCTTTGTCCGCATCTCGGTCGTTGCTGCAAGCTGCAGCGAATGACAGGTCTGGCATCCGGTGGCCACTGTCGCGGGAGCATTGTCGCCCGACCTGGTTGTGGCCCAACCTGCTAAGGCTTTCTCACTACCCCTCACAACCACGCCGCCTTCGGGTGTCTCTGTTCGCATTGATAGCGGTCGAGCCCCCTTCAACTGCGGCGCAACCTGTTCTCGTCAAGCATCTGAAAAGAAACACATTTTTGAATGCGTCTCGATTTAGGTGAAGGGCGGGTGAAAAGAGACGCGGGGCGTTCGGAGACCAATTTTGGACGAGCGGTAAGTCTCCGAAAGTCGGATGGCTCCGCTAAACCCCTTTGAAACTGTCTAGCCCCCTATATTCGCCCATTGATTTTTGGTTTCTCTAATAAGGTTTCTGGGACGGGTGGGCGCATGTTCAATGCGTGATGAGGTCTGATCTGGTTGTATTGCCGGAGCCAAACATTGATAGCGACCTGGGCTTGC
>JABGVY010000538.1 GCA_018645845.1 Gammaproteobacteria bacterium
ATCCGGATCACCAATGATTTCGCTAAGTCTTTCCATATAAAGCGGGAGGTCGGGGCTGCCGCTTTCTTCAGATGCTTCGATAATGACGTTGATACGCGGTCGCGCTAGTTTTTGGTCCAATAGTGACTTAATCGCTGCAATCGCCGCATAAATGGCATAGCCATCGTCAGCGCCGCCCCTGCCATAGAGCTTTTCGCCGCGGATAACAGGGCTCCACGGCGCCAGTCCATCTTCCCACCCGTCAAACTCCGGTTGCTTGTCCAGGTGACCATAGATCAGGATATTCTGGTCAGTATCGCCCTCCAGGGTCAGGAGAATGGTGGGTGTCAATCCGGGTAATTGATGGACCTGGACTTCAAGTCCTGGAACCTCCTGGGCCTTTACCCACGAGACCATGTGGTTAACAGCATCATGCATGTAACCATTTGCTTCCCAAGAAGGGTCGAATAATGGCGACTTGTTAGGGATTCGGACGTACTCGGTTAGGCTGGGAAGAATGGCATCATCCCAAAATTGATTGATGTAACGGGTATTTTGTTCTGGATTCATTGAGATTTGTCGGAATTTTCTAAATTCGCCTTGGTAGCGGGGGGGGCATTGCTAGATTCAGAGAAAAACTCCCCTTCGATAGTGTGGCCCGGTTGCCCATCGGTCTTTCGGAAACCACCACCCTGAAAATGGTTATGCATTTGAAATTGACTGAAACTGGTTGAACGAATAATGCGGGCAGCCAGGGGGCGTCTCAAACCGGGAAGCAGGCAAACAAAGCCAACGATGTCGGTGGCAAATCCAGGCGTCAGCAGCAGAGCTCCGCCAATAATCAACATGATTCCTTCGAGTAATTCTGATTCGGGAATTTCTCCTCTTTGTAACTTCTCCTGAACCCTGGTCAGGGTAGCCACTCCTTCTAATCGAAGTAGCCATACCCCGCAAATTGCCGTCAGCACCACCAGTCCAACCGTGGGCAATGGACCAATCATACCGCCCACCTCGATCAGGATGATCATTTCAACCAATGGAATGATGAAAAACAGGAAAGTAGCTGTACGCACAAGGTGCCTGTAGGCTTGGATTAAGGCGACTCTAACTAAACCAGGAAGAACTGTCACCCAAAGTGTTTTAAGCGTGTGGTAGATTATGCTTTTTTAAAAGACTGCCAAGAGCGTGAATCTGTGATGGACCTGTTTATTGATGGCAAAGTCGGTCTCCTCGAAGCCCGTTATTCGGAAGCTGCATCGGTGACGGGCGTCACCGCTGTGCTCTGTCATCCACATCCGCAGTTTGGGGGAACGATGAATGACCTGGTGCTGGGGGCGCTCGAGCCAGCGCTACTGGCCTCAGGCATCAGTAGCCTGCGATTTAACTTTCGTGGCGTCGGTGGTTCTGAGGGCAGATACAGCGATGGTGAAGGCGAAATTGACGATGTGGTTGCAGCAACAACCTGGGTGCGTGAAAGGTCGGTTGGTGAACGGATAATGCTGGTGGGGTACTCCTTTGGGGGCGCTGTGGCCCTGTCAGCACAGGAACGGGTGGCGCCGGAAAGTATGATCCTGGTTGCCCCTGCCGTGGGAATGTTTGGTCAGCAGCGTCCCCCGACAGCACCAACCCTGGTTATCCTTGCAGAAAATGATCAATTCGTGAACGCCGATTCGACTAAAGGCTGGTTTGGTGATCCCAATTCGCGGGTAGAACAAATGTTGGATACAGACCACTTTTTCACTGGTCACCATGAGCAGATCACTAATATCGTGAGAGACTATCTCGAAAGCACTTTCACAGAGTAAATCCAGGGATTATAAATGGAGTTAAAAACGCTTCGATACGAGGTGTCGGACAAAATAGCGACGATTACGTTGAACCGGCCGCATCGAATGAATGCGTGGACCGGTCGAATGCATACTGAATACCGGTACGTTCTTGACCAGGCCGACAAGGATGCCGATGTTCGCGCGATTGTCGTCACCGGCGAGGGTAAAGGTTTTTGTGTGGGTGCCGATACCAAAGCGCTTGAAGGTCATATTGAAAAAGGTGGTTACGACGCAGGCACGCCTGATGTTCTGGCTGAACCTGGACAAGGTGTTAGTGCAGACTTTGACGCA
>JABGVY010000217.1 GCA_018645845.1 Gammaproteobacteria bacterium
AGCGTCAAACAACGAGCAGTTTGCTCTAGGTGATTATGTGCTGGTTTCAGGGGGCATTCAGAACTTCATCGTCAGTAATGGCGATGATCTTGAGCGCGTCGATGTCTCTCAAGCACCTCTTGGCGGCTGGTTAGGTGGGTTCGGAGTTTCTGGGCTAACCGCTTACTTTGCAGTGACCGAAGAGGGTAGGCCTCAGCCAGGACAAACGGTGCTCATCAATGGAGCGGCAGGCGCGGTAGGCTCGATCGCAGGACAGCTCTGTAAAATGGCTGGGGCGAGAGTCATTGGACTCACAGGGTCTGCTGAAAAATGTCTATGGTTAGTTGAAGAACTGGGGTACGACGTGGCTATCAACTATAAAGACGATGACTGGTACGACCAGTTACTTGAAGCGGCACCCGAGCGGTTGGATGTTATCTTCGATAACGTTGGCGGCGAGATACTGGATAAAAGTCTCAAATTGATTGGCATGCGTGGTGTGGTGTTGCTCTG
This sequence comes from Gammaproteobacteria bacterium, assembly GCA_018645845.1. Lineage (GTDB taxonomy): Bacteria > Pseudomonadota > Gammaproteobacteria > Pseudomonadales > Azotimanducaceae > UBA9659. Next base: position 493 of record JABGVY010000217.1, read on the forward strand.
CGGATCAACCTCGCAGTACACCGAAGAAGAAATGAAAGGGCCGAGCAACTATATCTGGCTCGGTACCATGCGGGCCAGAATGCAGGGCTTTGTTATATTTGATTACCTTGATCGATATTCTGAAGCGCGATCCAGAATGGCGACATGGATCAAGACGGGTTTACTCAAAATACCCGCTCATGAGCTGGCGGGTGATGTAGACGCATTTCCTGAAGCCTTTAAACAACTCTACGAGGGTAAAAATCTGGGCAAGATGCTGCTTAAGTTACCGGCAGCAGGCTAGGCGAAAAGGCTCATTATTGGGGGACGAAAGCTTGTCTAGACTGGGTCCGCTTGCCGTTGGGTGTTGGCGCTACAGTGGTCGTCATCCTCGTATTGTTTGTTGGGCAGCATCTCGTGAATGGCAGCGAAAGCAGTGTTAGCCATGACTTGATAGCCCCTGGCGTTGGGGTGCAGTCCATCGGCGGTTAGTTCATCGCGCATCATCGACGGTTTCTCTGGGTCGGCCAATGCCTCGTCGAAGTCAATCACGGCGTCATAAGCGCCACTGCCGCGTATCCAAGCGTTAATTTTCTGGCGTTTAGCTTCTGCGATTGCATCATGGTAACCCGGTAGCGAGGATCCGCCAGAAGGCGTTAGCGTACCCCCTATAATGAAGAGACCAGCGTCCTTTGCGTGCCTGATTATCTGTTGGTGTCCGGCAATGATGGCGTTTGCTGTATTGGTCGGTGTAGGAGCGCCTAGTACCGACAGGAGGACAGGAAGCCCAATATCGTTAATACCTTCCAAGTAAATAACGTGAGAAATACCGCTTAAAGTTAATAGGTCACGATTGAGCCTTTCAGCAGGGCTTTGTCCAAGAAAGGCTGTCAGCACTTGGTTACCCGAAATACCCAGGTTAATGACGCTAGCAGCTTTCCCGCCTGAGATGATGGCGTCGGATAACAGGTCCGGGTAGCGAACATTTAAGTCGATCGGCTCATTAGGGGCAGCCCGTTGATCGCCATCGGTAATTGAGTCGCCAAGAGTTGCTATCGCCGGTGTTACGCAATCGTTGGCGACATCCACATTGGCAAGAAAATACCACGCGGTGGTAGTCTCAGAATGAGGAAGGTCTGCTGCCGCTGCCTGGTTCCCTGCGGCAATATAGTTAGTTTGCAGGGCACGCACATGGTAAGTCACGGGCGATCCAGAGCCTGTGATATCGACAGGTAAATACGCGCTGATAACGAGCTCGGTATTAGCCAGAACCGGCATATTGACAGGGTCGGAGGTAAGGCGTTTACCGGGGGGTATAGAAGCGCTTGTTGCCCCAGAGAAGGTCAGTTGATTCCCTGATCCGTCAAGGATGGCGGCGCCGCGGTCTCGTTTGGCGACATATGCTTCGTTGATGCTTAGCGGCCTTTGACCCTGCTCGTTCGTGAATGAGACTCGAATCATTCTACCACCTTGGCTAATTCTCACGACTTGCCGTAACGTGGCGTTATTAATTTTGGGGAGTGGCGCATCGAAAGCTTTGACAGTCCTGTTGGCTGTTGCCCACGACGTTGTCCAAACAGGTTTGTTAAGGTGGTCGTTGTGCCTGTTATCTGCCCGGGCCAGAACTCCCGTCGCCAATACAAGTACGAGCGTGATAGTGATTTTTTTGCTTTTCTTCCTCATTTCCTTTCGCGCTTCACCCGTTAATTGCCGTTCCAGGTTCAGTTTTTATGAGCTCAGTCTGGATGTTTTATAATTCGATCAGCCGGTGCTACCTTGCTTAGCCCACTGCCTTGCTTCCTTGGATGCTACCCATTGCAAAGCGTTCTTCAATAATCGCTGAAAGCCAGGGTTTTCAAAAGCACCGGGACTGTCTCCGATGTCTGAAGCGACCACTGGACTGTTTTTTGCCGCGTTAGCCCAAACCACAAGATTGCTGCCCTTAGGATGTGACCAACCTTCTTGCTGTTCGGCGGGCGCCATGGGTGGAGCAGTAAAGTTGCTGGAAACATAATCATAATCGCTGCGCATCAGCGGCAGGACGTTCGCTTCAAAATTGTTCGATTTTAGGTAGATCTCATCGGCGAGGGTTAAGCCGTCTTCAAGTCCCGCGGTTACAGGATGTGAGGCGTTGACAGGGCTTAGTGTGAAGCTTGGGTTGGGCAGTGGGCCGTGGCCACCTGCGTAGCCAGAGCCTGGCACGGTGTCGCCAAATACCTCGCCTTCCGTTAGCATAAAAGAGGAACCGTGTATCTGGCGCCATAGCGGCCAGTCTGGCCAGCTGCAGGTAGCATGGTTTAGCATCACGATGCCTTTTCCGCTCGCGACTAAAGCTTCGATAGCTTGTCTATAATCATCCGTGGGCTGGCCGGTGTCGTTGGAATCATCGTGCACTAGTCCGGCATTGGCGATACCAGACATGTCGTAGAACAGAACAGCGTCAAAACGCGCGACATTTTCCGGTTTCAACATGACCTGCGCAGCAGGTTGTTCGACAAGTGTTGTGACTATATCGGCGTCTTCCGCAAACATAGCGAGGAAGGCATCGTGATTGTAGGCATGACCTTTACTGACAATAAGCACATTAGTCTGGGACAAGTTAGCTCTCCTTAATTAGTGTTTGTTTGGTTTGTTTGGTTTGGTTCGTTTGGATCGTTCATAAGTACTTGTAAAAGCGGTGGTCAGCATCGCATAGCTGCCTGTTCTCGCCTTTCATCCCGGCGCAAAAAAGCCGCCCGGATTTTCTCGAGACGAGCAGCTGAAATCGGATAACGCCAAATAAAGCAAACGGCAGTAGCGTAGAAAATCCACGGTGGTACCACATACATCCATGCCAGGGCTTGTACCTGTTCCGGACTATTACCGCCCTTTGGGTCGAATCCCATTATTCCAAGAAGGGGTAGTGCTATGCCCAATGCGAGCGCGCCCACCATTTTTGATCCCAGTGACCAGATCGCGATGTAGGCTCCGGCAATATTTTCACTGGTTTTCCGTGACGCAATTTCAATGACATCGGCCTTCATTGACATCGAGAGTGCACCAAAGTTGCCGCCGGCGACGCCGTACAATGCAAGGCAGATGAAAAATCCAGTCAGGTCTCCTGGACCTAGCAATAAGAACGAAGGTGTCACTATTACAAACAACACCCCACCAATGATCCAGGTGGGCTTCTTGCCAATTCTTTCGGCCACGATCACCCACAAGGGTAGCGACAGAACATTCGCGCCAAAGTAACCAAGCAGTATTGCTTGGGTTTGCCCTTCCGCTGCCACCACGTAAGTTGCAAACAACATGAAAAGGGCTGAGCCCCAACCTGTTCCAAGGGACATAAACATAAACCCGAAAAACAAGAGCATGAATGACCCATTATTGAGCATGGCTTTTGCGTGCTTTAGTACCGGTGACTTTGGCCTGGGATAAGCTTCCCTTTCAGGAATCTTCCAGAGGGTAACGGTAATCAGCACCGGCAAGGCCACGAGTGCCATTGAACCAATGATGGTTAAACCTTCTTTAGGCATGCTGCCGTAGCCGGTGATTTCACCTGCTACCACCGGCACCGTGAGAACGCTGACATTGCCAAGGAAACCAAATGCCTGGCGCCAGCCAGTGATTTTGGTTCGCTCATTGTAGTCATCAGAAAGTTCTGCACCCCAGGCATAGTAAGGAATGTTGATCATTGTCCAGCCGAGCCACAGCGAGATTGCCCAGATAAGCAGGTGCATGCTGTCAATGGGCATTTCATTGAGCACGGTTGGATTAAACAGCTGGAAGGCGGAGATCATCATGAGCAAGGCGCCGGCCGCCATCCATGGTTTACGCCTGCCGAACTTTCCAGGTGTCCTATCGCTGAGGTAGCCGATTAGCGGATCGGTAACCACGTCAGAGATTCTGGCCAGCATCAGAATCAGGCCGACTTCAGTTAGAGAGAGACCAAAATCCTTTGAATAGACGAGTGGTATATAGAGACCCACGGGAATAGAACCGAGGTAGACAGCATACTCCGGCAGCGCAAATAGCATGAGTGTTGATCGCCTTAGTGGGCGAGGAGACTCTTCCTTCGACATGGAATCAGGGTAACTGTATTACACTACAAAAACTAGCAGGCTTAATGCAAAAAAATGACTTTGATTTTGTCAAATTTACTGGTTTAACGGTGCGCGGCCGCCTGAGTCATCGGGTCCTTAATTGCTGCGATTCCTATGACAGAGGTTTTCACCATCTGGTGGTTCTAGTTGGTCAGGCGAGCAGTCTTTCCGTCAGATGTTTTTGATCGGCGGCACTAATGCCAACTTCTTCAAGATAACCGGACATGCCGCCATAGTGGGTGTCAATTTCTTCAAAGGCACCCAGAAGATATTCAGCGCGCACACCTGACATGACCTTGATGATTTCATCATCGATTCTGCCGCTCATCCCCTGGTCTTTGAGGTTTTCGACCATTCGGGTGCGCATTCGTTCGAAAAGGTCAGCGGATTCATTACTGACCAGGTAGTCGTGCATCACTGTGTCGTGGTCAACACCCAGTGCGGTCAGAATGATCGCAGCGCCGAACCCGGTTCGATCCTTGCCCGCTGAACAGTGCAGCAGAAACCCCTTGTCCGTCGACACCAGCTCTCTCATGAGTTTTTTATAATCTTGCACATGGTCACGCGCGATTTCGCGGGTGATACTCGCCATAAATTCAGCGAACTGCTCGGGCGATGGCGCTCGTTGTTCTTTGCTCGCGGTTTCCTGAAATTGAGTGGAACTGCCGGGCCAGATTGGGATATGCACCCGGCAGGCGAATGGACCACCTTCAGGGGTAGGAGAAGTCTCAGCTTCTTCATGGCTGC
>JABGVY010000291.1 GCA_018645845.1 Gammaproteobacteria bacterium
TCGCCATAGACTAGTCTTCTGGTAGACTACCCGCCTTCTAAACTGAAGCACAAGGGCCTGTAGCTCAGTTGGTTAGAGCACTGGACTCATAATCCATTGGTCGGAGGTTCGAGTCCTCCCGGGCCCACCACTTTCTAGGTATCAGCCCTTCGGCCTGATACACATGAGGGGCCACAGCAATATTAAGTTTGTGTTCCCTGACACCCGTCGATGCTACGAGCGGCAACCGGCAGCCCTCGCGAAGATCCAGACAATTAAAGCCCTCAAAAAAAAAGCCCGCTGTAAGCGGGCTTCCTGATCTAATCCAGAAAACTCTTTAAGTGATCCGAACGCGACGGGTGCCTCAGTTTCCTGAGAGCCTTCGCCTCGATCTGCCTGATACGTTCGCGGGTCACATCGAACTGTTTACCCACTTCCTCAAGCGTGTGGTCAGTATTCATATCAATACCAAAACGCATTCGAAGCACCTTCGCTTCCCTCGCGGTCAAGCCTGACAGAACACCTCGAGTCGCTTCCTGCAAGCCTTCCTCGGTAGCTGTATCTACCGGAGACCCCACTGATGCACCTTCTCCGAGATTGGAGTCTGAATCGAGAAAATCTCCAAGATGTGAATCTTCGTCATCACCGATTGGTGTTTCCATGGAAATAGGTTCTTTTGCAATCTTCAGCACTCGGCGGACCTTATCTTCCGGCATTTCCATTCGTTCGCCCAGTTCTTCCGGCGTCGGCTCACGTCCCATCTCCTGGAGCATCTGTCGGCTTATACGCGACAATTTGTTAATGGTCTCGATCATATGTACGGGAATTCGAATAGTTCTGGCCTGATCCGCAATGGACCGGGTGATCGCCTGGCGAATCCACCAGGTCGCATAAGTCGAGAACTTGTAACCACGTCGATATTCAAACTTATCAACCGCTTTCATCAAGCCAATGTTGCCTTCCTGAATCAGGTCCAGAAACTGCAGGCCCCGATTCGTGTATTTTTTGGCGATAGAAATGACCAAGCGAAGATTCGCCTCAACCATATCCTTCTTGGCGCGACGGGCTTTCGCTTCACCAATGGACATACGACGATTAATATCCTTGATTTCGATCACTTCAAGCCCTACTCCCTCTGATGCCTGCTTGATGCGTTTCTGGGCACGAAGGATGTCGTCTTCAAAATTCTTGAGCTTGTCGTGTCCCGCCTTGATCTGTTTCGACACCCATTTCAAGTCGGCCTCATGCCCGGCGAATTTCTCGAGGAATATTTTGCGTGGCATCTTCGCACGACGAATACACGTATTCATGATGTGCCGTTCCTGGCGCCTAATCTGTCCGTGTGTATCTCTCACCATCTGCACAAGAACGTTGTAGTGTTTTGGAACGAATTTGAAAAATTGAAACGCATCTCCCAGACCTTGCAGTTCCTTAGCACCTTGCGGGGAGCTCCGCCCATGTTTCTTAATAGCTCGCTGGGCTTTTTTGAATTGCTTCTCAAGAATGGCGAATCTTTCAGCTGCCAGAACAGGGTCGGCCCCTTTATTCTCTTCTGATTCGTCTTCTTCCTTCTTCTCGCCAGGCACAACCTGTGCGGCTGGAATGACATTCTCTACAGGATTAAGAAAACCAATCAGAAGATCGGCAAGTTTGCCTTCCTCCTCCTGCGTTGCCTCATATTGATTTAGCGTAAAGGCGACGGGCCCTGGGAAATGGGCAACCGCATTCAAAACATCACGGATGCCTTCTTCTATTCTTTTCGCGATGACAATCTCGCCTTCGCGGGTTAGCAACTCAACGGTACCCATTTCACGCATGTACATGCGCACAGGATCAGTCGTTCTGCCCGCCTCGTTTTCTACAGCTACCAACGCGGCGGCGGCTTCTTCTGCAGCCACTTCATCCGTCGAATCGCCTTCCGCAAGAAGATCATCGGCGTCAGGCGCAGACTCATGGACGGCAATCCCCAGGTCGTTGATCATGCCCATAATGTCTTCTATCTGGGCTGGATCAGTAATGTCGTCCGGCAAATGATCGTTAACATCCTGGTAGGTCAGATAACCCTGCTCTCTACCACGACTGATAAGCTCTTTTAGCCGCGACTGCTGTTGTGCTAGACCACTGGACATAGGACCTCTTTGCTACAAAAAACTGACGAGCCGGCCAGTATATCGAGTGAAAGGCCCCACTTCCACAATTTGAATGACGGAACACTCGAACTATAAGCAGGATTAATGGAGATATGTTCAGCTTTGGGGCTTGGATCGACGATAATTCGTCAATAATTCCCTTTCAGCGGGGGATAGTTCAGACAATGGTTTTTGCTTTAAACCGTCTATAACTCTCTGTTTTTGCTCACTTTCACTTTCTCGAACCATCTTGCGAAGCGTATCAAGGAACTCGTCCGCCAGCTGGTCCTGGGAAAGCATTGGATCTTGTTCAGCGAGGCCTCGTAAATAATCAAAATAGGGGCCATCCTGATAGTGGCTCAGGAGTAGCATCGGTGAGGTATCTTTGGCCTGCTGAACCCATCTGACCAGTTCAACCAGAAGTTGCCACTCTGTCACACCATCGAGTTTTGCCAGACCAACATCATCCAATAGATTCGCCACATCTGGCTGCCTGAGCAGTATTCTGGTCGCATGCTCTCCCAAGCCAGACTGCTTTAGCTGCCTCTGCCGTTGATTGACGGGTGGTAGACGTTCTCTTGTCGGCGAACTCCGGTCCAAACCAGTAATGCCTAGCAGCTTTTCTGAATCCACGCCTGTTCTCCGCGACAGTTCCTGAATCATCAACTGCTTGAAAACGCCTTCGGACACCTGCGCAATGAGCGGAACCGACAGCTTGCTCAAGGCTGCACGGCCTTCTACAGATTCAAGATCAAGGTCTGAACCCAGGGTCTGGAAGAAGAAATCCGTCAGCCCCAGGGCTTGCCCGATTCTTACTTCAAATTTTTCCTGACCCTCCCGGCGAATAAGCGAATCAGGGTCATCACCGTCGGGTACAAACAGAAATTTAGCGCTACAGCCATCTTCCATTGCCGGAAGCGTTGACAGCAGCGCCTTCCATGCAGCATTTCGGCCTGCATTATCGCCGTCAAAGCAGAAGACGATCTGCGGGACTATTCGAAACATTCGCTCAATGTGATCGGTACTTGTCGCGGTTCCAAGGGTGGCAACCGAATAACCAATGCCATGTTGCGCCAGGGCAACAACATCCATATACCCTTCGACAACAATCAGTTTGTTCAGTTTCCTTACCCGCTTGCGTGCCTCAAACAAGCCATATAACTCCCGGCCTTTATGGAAGACATCTGTCTCAGGAGAGTTTAGATACTTCGGCTTGGCGTCATCATCCAGAACCCTGCCGCCAAATGCGATCGTCCTGCCTCGAAGATCTCGAATAGGAAACATGATCCGATCTCTGAAGCGATCATAGGTCTTACCTTCCTCGACGTGTTCGGTCAGCATTCCGGAATCAATCAACAGTTGCCGGTCGGCATTGCTGATCGCCAGTTTTAACATGAGGTTATCCCAGCCAGGGGGGGCATAACCCACGCCAAAATCTCTCGCTATCTCGCCGCTTAGGCCTCTTCCTTTAAGGTAATCTACAGCGCGAGAGCGCGATTCATGGCTCTTTAACTGTTCACGAAAGAATGATGTTGACTGATCCAACACCTCGTATATTGACTTTCGTTTTTGAGAAGCGCCTGGGTCGGATTTCTGGTCCCGGGGAACCTCAAGCCCGACTCGCTGCGCCAGGTGTTCAATCGATGATACGAAGTCCATTCGATCGAACTCCATCAAAAACTTGAGCGCAGACCCGGAAGCCTGACAACCAAAACAGTAATAGAACTGCTTGTCCTGGCTGACCGAAAACGAAGGGCTTTTCTCGTCATGAAACGGACAGAGTCCGGTATAGTTCTGGCCTGATTTTTTCAGGGTGACCCGAGGCTCGACTATCTCGACGATATCGGTCCGCTCCAGTACCTCTTCGATAAATTCCTGCGGGATCACAGTTAAGTTGTCCGAACGTCTTTTTTGGAGGTGGATGGGAAGGAAAGAATGTCATCCTCCCATATAGAGTGCAAGTGCCGCGAACCCGGATAAATCGGGCTTAGGAGAGTTGTGCTTTTACCAGGCCGGAGACTACGCCCATATCCGCCTTGCCCTGAATCTGGGGTTTGACGATAGCCATCACCTTACCCATATCCTGCATCGACCCGGCACCGGTTTCTGCGATCGCGGCCTTGACCAGGCCAGAAACTTCGTCGTCGCTGAGTTGCTCCGGCAGGAATTCAGCGATGACCGCGATCTCCAACGCCTCCTGGTTGGCGAGGTCTTCTCGCCCGGCATCTTCGAATTGCTTAAGGGAGTCCTTTCGCTGCTTGGTCATCTTATCAAGAATGACCAGAACACGTTTGTCATCAAGCTCGATACGTTCGTCGACCTCGATCTTTTTAAAGTCTGCCATGATAAGACGAAGCGCGCCAAGACGCGGCTTGTCACGAGCTTTCATGGCCACTTTTACTTCAGCGGAGACCCGCTGATAAATGGGTTCGGACATCGGAGGCTAGTACAGCCGCTCCATGCGACGGGTTTCCCGCTGTACCTTCTTGGCGTGTCGCTTGACTGCCGCAGCTGCTTTTCTCTTGCGGACTGAGGTTGGCTTCTCGTAAAACTCACGACGTCGCACTTCAGCGAGGATACCTGCCTTCTCACAGGATCGTTTGAATCGCCTGAGGGCGACGTCAAACGGTTCATTTTCTTTGACTTTAACGTAGGGCATTAAGTCCGGGTTCCAATGTGGGGTTTCAAAGGACGCGAATTCTATCGGCAATTCCGCCCAATTGCAAAGCGACTCTTCACAAAATACGAACCGACTCACTTGAGATTTTCTCCTGTAAAATCAGTACTATCCAGACTTCCAACAATCAGGCAGCCATTCAATTGAACGTACTTGGCATAGAAACTTCCTGTGATGAGACCGGTATCGCCATTTATAGCACCGGAAAGGGCATTATTGCCGAGCGCCTCTATAGTCAGGTCGAACTTCACCGGGAGTATGGCGGTGTCGTTCCCGAGCTGGCCTCCCGTGATCATATTCGCAGAACCTTACCGATGATCGATGAAATTCTGCGGGAGACAAATCTCGCAGCCAACGATATCGACGCGATCGCGTACACCGCCGGCCCGGGCCTGGTCGGAGCACTATTGGTAGGCGCGTCGGTGGCAAAATCCCTAGCGCTGGCATGGGGCATTCCATCCATTGGCGTTCATCACATGGAGGGTCATCTGGTCGCAGCGCTTCTGGAGGAAGACGCACCTGAATACCCATTCATAGCCCTGCTCGTTTCGGGTGGCCATACACAGCTGATGGCTTGTCACCAGGCACACGAGTACGAACTGCTCGGAGAGTCACAGGACGATGCTGCCGGCGAGGCTTTCGATAAGGTTGCCAAAATGCTGGGCCTACCCTATCCCGGAGGTCCCTCCATTGCAGAAATAGCAAAGCAAGGCACCCCGGGGCGATTTAAATTTCCCCGACCAATGACCAACAAACCTGGGTTGGACTTTAGCTTCAGTGGCCTGAAAACATTTACGTTAAACACTGTGAGCGGGTTAAGAGACGAATCGGGAGAGGATCTGTCGTCTCAGGAAAAGGCCGATGTGGCATTTGCCTTTCAGGAGGCGGTTGTCGATACAATCAGGATCAAGTGTGACAGAGCTTTGGAACAAACAGGTCTTGATCGGCTCATCCTGGCGGGTGGTGTCAGCGCCAACACTGAACTCAGGGCTCGGCTAGATGACTCGGCGCAGAAGCATCATCGACAGGTCTACTACCCCCCAATGCACCTGTGCACTGACAATGGGGCCATGATCGCTTACGCAGGTTATCTTCGACTGCAAAATGGACATCAGGAAAGCCTGTCGATTGACGTCAGACCTCGTTGGCCCATGACTGAGCTAAGTAGAGACCGAGTTGAATAGAGACTCGCTTGAATAGAGACTGAACTACCAACCAAAAACATTACACTGCGAGGCTCTCTAATTTTGGACACTATTTTTATCAGCGGTCTGACCGCCGCAACCACTATCGGGGTCTATGATCACGAGCGCGACATCACCCAGAATTTGATCATTGACCTGGAACTGGGTTGCGATGCCAGGAAAGCCGGTGTGTCAGACTCATTCGAGGATGCGCTCGACTACGATGCAATCTCCCGCCGTACCCAGACCTTTGTAGAACATACAAGCTACTACCTAATTGAATCGGTGGCTGAACAGCTGTCAAAGATATTGTTCGACGAATTCCCCATCA
>JABGVY010000155.1 GCA_018645845.1 Gammaproteobacteria bacterium
GCGCCTTCCCGGTCAGATACGGAATCCTTGTTAGCGACAGCCTCGCCACCGGCCGCTCGTATCTCTTCCACAACCAGATCAGCAGCATCACTCTTACCAGAGCCATCCACAGATCCGCCCAGGTCGTTAACAACTATTTTTACACCAAGGTCCGCCAGTAACAGCGCATGCTCCTTTCCAAGACCACCACCAGCACCGGTGATAATCGCAACTTTTCCATCAAAGCTCATAGTATTTACCTTTTGTATTTCAAACGGTTTTTATCAAGACATCCCAATCGAGAGCAAATTCTGTAGTGGCTGATATAGTTCCTCAAGGTAAGCGACGTCGTCATCTTCCAGCTTTATTGACGCTGATTCCATGAGCTGCATCAACTGCTCTACCCTGGACACTCCAACAATAGGCGAAGTGATCTCCGGTTTATTACAGATCCAGGCCAGCGATATCTGTGCCGGTGTTTTTCCGTATTTCTCCGCAACTTCTACCACTCTGTCCGCAATCTGGAAATCCATTTTACCCTTATAAAGACTACTCGTCCTCGCTTTATCCTGGCCCTGGGAACGGTTCGTTGTTCCTGCATCCAGGCTTCCTTTGTACGCCCCGGTCAGTATCCCTCTCGCCAGTGGTGACCAAGGCGTAATCGCGACGCCTTGTTTCACACAATAAGGAATCATCTCACGCTCTTCTTCCCTGTATATCAGGTTGTAATGATTTTGCATCGATACAAATTGGGTCCAGCCATTGAGCCTGGCGGTCATCTGCAGCTCCGTAAACTGCCAAGCGAACATGGATGAAGCACCCAGATATAAAACTTTTCCGGCCCTCACCAGGTCATGAAGTGCTTCCAACGTCTCCTCGATGGGCGTCGGCACATGCGTTGGAATACCATGTGGATGTCGGTGGATAACCAGATGATCGATGTAGTCTACTCCTAGCCTTTCCAGGCTGGCATCAACGCCCTCCATAATATGCTTGCGAGACAATCCACCCTCATTCGAGCCCTGCCCAAGCGGTATTCCAACCTTAGTGGCCAACACATAGGCATGACGAGGCAAAAGTTCCCTTAGCAGTTTACCGACCACCTCCTCGCTGGAACCCAGTCCGTATACATCCGCGCAGTCAAAGTAAAAAAGACCATTGTCAATCGCAGCCTTGAAAATAGGCCGGGCATCATCCTCACCGAGCGTCCAGTCCCCCTGATGCCCCTTACCCGGCGCCCCGAAATTCATCGTACCAAGAGCCATCTCCGAGACCCTGAGCCCTGTGCGACGCCCCAGTTGAACAGATTTCAGCATTTCTAATCCTTTTTCATGACAACAAAGGAACGATAATACCAGCCGATGGTGACGGTCCGCATCTCGTATTACAATGCTGGCTCAACTTCATTGCCATTCGCCCCTATATGGACATCATATGACCTACGAAACCCTGATTTTTGATACAGCAGACAGTATTGCAACGATTACCCTGAATCGGCCAGATGCAGCCAACGCCATGAACCCTTTGATGGCGAGGGAGCTGAGCGCTATCGCCATTAAGTGCGATGAGTCTCCAGACATCCGCGTTGTGGTCGTTCGCGCAACGGGAAAAATGTTTTCTGCCGGCGGTGATCTCGGCGTGTTCGGTGAAGCCGGTGACGACGCCTCAGCGCTCATCAAGGAAATGGCCGGCGATCTACATATGGGTATCTCAAGACTCACAAGAATGAACGCCCCTGTTATCGCTGCTGTTAATGGAACGGCAGCGGGTGCCGGTTTTAGCCTGGCGCTGTCAGCAGATCTTGTGATCTCTGTAGACAGTGCGAAATTTGTTATGGCCTATACCAATGCTGGACTTTCACCGGATGGGAGCTCCTCTTACTTTCTGCCAAGACGCGTCGGCGATCGCCGAGCCCGAGAGCTGATGCTAACTAACCGGGTATTATCCGCAAACGAGGCTCTGGAATGGGGTGTTGTCAATCAGGTTGTGGCAGAAGCCGATCTTGATGACACAGTCGGGAAACTAGCAGCCAAAATCGCAGCCGGGCCAACACTTGCTTACGGACAGGTGAAATCGCTGCTGAACGCTTCTTTCGACAACGGGCTGGAAACGCAAATGGAACTAGAATCCAGGGGCATTGCAGACATGGCAAGATCCCAGGATGGAAAGGAAGGCATTCAGGCGTTTCTTGCTAAACGTAAACCAACGTTTAAAGGTGCCTGAGCAGAGGGATCGGAGTCATTTTCCACTGACACCATTTCTCCCAACAAACAGGTAAAAAAAAGGCGACCATTGGGTCGCCTCTCCCACAGCTCGGCTGCTTACGCAACAACTGTGATATTTACTGCCTGTGGGCCTTTTTGACCTTCAGTCACACCAAACTCTACAGCTTGACCTTCAGCCAGAGTTTTAAAACCCTCACTTTTGATCTCGTTGTAATGGGCGAATAGGTCTGGCCCATCAGTTTGCTGGATGAAGCCATAGCCACGGGTGTCATTGAACCATTTAACGGTTCCGGTTTTAGTAGACATTATTTTAGTCCTGTATGTATTTAAGGTGCCTTCTTTTTGCTGAAGACGTGTAGCGTGAAACAAACGAATACTTGAAACTACAGGACGAGCGATAAATGAATCTACTTGAAATGAAGCGGGGGTATAAGAGGGGTCCTTAGCTGCGGCGCATTGTATCGGGTTGGAAACCCTTGTCAACGCATGTTAACCCCTGTTTTCAGGCAATATCTACTGTTTTCTCTTAATGACTACGGGCAGAGACTGGTAGCCCTTGATCAGGGTAGAACGGTTCCTAACGGGTTCCCCAACGACCTCAATCGCTGCAACCCTCGCCATTAACTCCTCCCAAAGCACACGAAGTTGCATTTCCGCAAGCCTGTTTCCCATGCATCGATGAATCCCAAACCCAAAAGAAAGGTGTGCCCTGGCATTCTCCCGGTCTATTCGAAGCTCATGAGGAGACTCAAATACCTCAGGGTCGCGGTTACCCGAGGCGTACCACATGGCCACCTTATCCCCTTCTCTGATCTTATGACCCTCGAAATCGACATCCTCAAGTGCTGTTCTACGCATATAAGTCACCGGTGTTTGCCAGCGAATAATCTCAGCAACCATATTTCTAACGAGCGACGGGTCAGCTTTTAGTTTTTCAAACTCACCGGGGTATTGTCCCAGCGCCAACACACCACCGGTGATTGAATTACGAGTCGTATCATTGCCGCCCACGATCAACAGCAGCAAGTTGCCAAAAAACTCTTGCCGAGGCATGTCGCGAGTTGCCTCGCCTCTCAGCAGCATGGACAACAGGTCGTTGCCCACCGGATTGGATTTTCGCTTTTCCCATAATGACGTGAAGTAATCAAAACACTCGTCAAGCTCACGATCGCGCTGCGCCAACGATTCAACAATGCCAGAGTCAACACTTGCAGTAGATACATCAGACCACCGTGTCAGTTTGTGACGCTCTTCAAATGGGAAATCGAACAACGTCGCCAACATCTGGGTGGTTAACTCAATCGAGACTTTCTCTACAAAGTCAATTGGCTCACCATCAGGAAGCTGATCAATAATCCGAATCGCGCGTTCCCTGATGACAGATTCCAGCACCGCCAGATTTGATGGTCCGGTTACCGGCGCAACAACCTTACGCTGCTCATCGTGGCGGGGCTGATCCATGGAGATGAAATTATTATTGGAACTGTAATCTTCATCGACAAAGGTAACCGAAGGTTCAGACGAAAACTGCCGATGGTTCGCATCAATTTTTCGGATGTCAGCATATCGTGTGATTGACCAGAAAGGTCCCGCGTGGCTGTGTTCGTGAAAATGAATTGGCGCCTCTGTTCGCAGCCTCTCCAGATAAGGAAAATGGACGTTATCCTGGTATAAACGCCGATCAGTTGGATCTATATCTTCGAGTGGCAGGCTGAAAGCGAGGTCCCGCTCACGGTCCAACCGGGAGAGATCATTAGCTGCAGCATTAGCCATGATCAATCCGGAAGTCCTAAAACTCGTTTGCTGATAATATTCATCTGCACCTCATTGGTACCACCATAAATGGTGACCGCCCGATCACGCAGCCACCCACGAGTGGATTCGGCTTCTTCTTCGGTAAAACCATCACCTTCCCAACCGATACCGGCAACACCCCGCATCTCAGATTTCAGCGAAGAGCCATCTTTGGCAACGGTAGAGCCCACGAGTTTGAAGATTGAGGTTGTCGCGCCAGGTGCTTTACCCGACCTGCTCTCATCCGCAACTCGCTGAATAGTTAACTGCAAAGACTTCTCACGCATAGTCTGTTTAGTAATTCTCTCCCTGACTTCAGGGTCTACTAGTTTGCCACCTGAAACCCCCAGATATTTTTTCGCCACAACAGCATAGGGGTTAAGCCATTTGCCTTTCTTCTTGATGCGCACCGATGATGCAGAACGCTCGTATTGCAGCAGTCTTTTACCGACGGTCCAGCCTTTGTTCAATTCCCCAACAAGGTCGTCCCGACGCGCAATAGCGCTATCGAAAAAAGTTTCGCAAAAGGGTGACGAGCCTGAGATCAGCGCAATTGGCTTTACGGTCACCCCGGGCTGGTCCATTTCAAGTAATACAAAGCTAATGCCATCATGCTTGGCTGCATCCGGATCGGTTCGTACCAGCGCAAACATCCAGTGCGCGTGCTGTGCTCCTGAGGTCCAGATCTTCTGGCCATTAAGCACAAAATGATCACCTTGCACTACGGCCTTAGTCTGGAGGCTCGCGAGGTCAGAGCCGGAACCGGGCTCGCTATATCCTTGGCACCAACGGACTTCGCCACTGACAATCTTGGGTAAATGGCGCTGCTTTTGTTCTTCGGTACCAAACTCAAGAAGTGTTGGGCCTATCATTGAGAGCCCCATGCCTACGGAGGGTGGCAGCGCTTTCGCCGCCGCCATTTCCTGCTGCAGCACCTGGTTCTCTTCGAAGCTCAGACCTCCGCCACCATATTCAGTGGGCCAGGTTGGTGCGGTCCAGCCGCGCTCAGCCATCGCATCACGCCATTTGTCAGCGTCAGCAGTATTATAAATTTCAAAAGCATCCTCAAAATGGACAGCCTTGTTGCGCATACTATCCGGACACTTGTCACCGATGTACGCCTTGGCTTGTTCCCGAAACGCTTCAAGATCCATTGATCATTCCTTTTTAGACCCGTTTTCTCTTCAATATGACGATTAAACGCTAATTGCAGTGCTTAGCCAAGGTGCGCCCAACCGCATTACCCCCCATCAACCCCAGCCATCCCGATATAATTGTCTAACCTATGAAAATTGCCCATTGCCACAAGCTATGGTTTATTCCACTTCATCGCTATTAGATGGAATTTGATATGGCCGCAACCGAGACCACAGAACAACGAGAGTTCAGGGAATACTGTAGCGCCTGGCTTGACGAGCACAAGCCGCCACCCACAAAAATCCCCCTCCCCCAGGCTGCCTACGAGGTCACCTCCGAGGACCATCGCACTTACCTGGTGGACTGGCAGGCTAAATGCTACGAGGCAGGACTGATCGCGACAGACGTAGCAAAAGAATATGGCGGTCACGGGCACGATAGATTCCAGCAAATCGCCAGCACGGAAGTGAGGCGAGCCAAGGTTCCCTATTTCATCAACTGGATAGGCCTCGGCATGGCCGCCCCCACCTTGCTTGCTCACGGTACAGAGGAACAAAGGAAATCTTTTTTGCCTCCCATATTCTCCGGCGAAGACATCTGGTGTCAGGGCTTCAGCGAGCCAGGTGCCGGTTCTGATCTGGTGTCCCTGCAAACCAGCGCAGTAAAGGACGGCGACAACTGGGTAGTCAATGGCAGCAAGGTCTGGACCAGCCTCGGTCATTTTGCCAAATGGATGCTGCTGCTGGCGCGAACAGACAAGAACGACAAATACAACGGCATCACCTATTTCATCGCGCCGATGGGGGACCAGGGTGTCACCGTCCAGCCTATTCATAAGATGACTGGTGAATCCGGTTTTAATGAAGTCTTTCTCGAGGAAGTTGTAGTACCTGATCATTACCGCATAGATGAAGTAGGCAAAGGCTGGCAGGTTGCCATGTCTACTCTGACCAACGAACGCGGAGCCGGTACCGGCGTTGGTGCGATCGCCAGTAGCGAATCACCCTTCGCCGCAATAGAGCAGCTCATTGCACTCGCAAAACGTGAAAAGAGAAACGGCCGTACCCTATGGGAGGACCCGGTCTGGAGAGACAAGTTAATCAAGCTTTACGAGAGAACCGAGGCTGCAACACAGAACTTCCGAAGACTCGGTGTCAAAGCGCTGAACGGTGGCGCGATGCGAATACCGCTACAGGGTAAACTCACCGGCAGTGAACTTGGCCAGGAACTACACCAGACAGCGCTTAGCATGCTCGGTATGAAATCCAGCCTTTACATAGGTGACCCAAATGCCGAAGAAGATGGACGCTGGGCACTGGGATACATGAACACCTACACCGGCACCATTTCTGGTGGCAGTAGTGAAATTCAACGCAACATTCTGGGCGAACGTGTACTCGGCCTGCCAAAAACCAAATAGGGAGAAAAAATATGGCTCAACCCAAGGATTTTGGTTTCGGTGAAGAGCAGGAAA
>JABGVY010000313.1 GCA_018645845.1 Gammaproteobacteria bacterium
ATATCAGTGTATTCAACAGGTACTTAACTATTATAATGGAAGATTGATGTCTTACTACATGGAAGTTCAGGGGTCACCTGGTGCTGAGTAGTGCCTAGTCTGCGCGGCCCCCACATAATTCCAAGAGTTAAATCTTATATGTCCCTATCCCACTTATTGACCCCACTGGTCCTGTTTTGTTTGCTGGCCGGTTGCGCAATCAACGAAGGCCCCGATGCCGACCAGCTCCCGGATAGCTTATCTGATTTAGAGCCCTCAGCGGCCCATCAAGAGCCCTCAGCGGCCCATCAAGAACCCTCAGCGTCTCACAAAGAGCCCTCAGCGTCTCACAAAGAGCCCTCAGCGTCTCACAAAGAGCCCTCAGCGTCTCGTAAAGAGCCCTCAGCGTCTCGTAAAGAGCCCTCAGCGTCACAAGCAGAGTCCTCTGCCCAGGATTCAAGCCTGGTGCAGACAAACTTATGGCAACGGATGCGCGACGGATTTCGGTTATCACATGAAACGGATAGAAAACGGGTCATGAATGAACTGAATTGGTACGTAAAGCATCCAGAATATGTTGAACGCGTCACCAAACGTGCCGCACCCCATCTCCACTACATCATAGAAGAATTGGAAAAGCGTGGGCTACCCCTCGAGTTTGCACTTCTCCCTATTGTCGAAAGTGCCTATGACCCCTTCGCCTATTCGCATAGCAGGGCAGCCGGTTTGTGGCAATTCGTTCCCGGTACCGCTCGAGTGTACGGTTTGAAAATTGACTGGTGGTATGACGGCAGAAGAGATGTGAGGGCTTCTACCAAGGCAGCTATCGATTATCTCGAGTATCTGCACAATATGCTGGACGAAGACTGGTTGCTGGCACTAGCCGCCTATAATGCAGGCCAGGGTAACGTTCTTTCTTCGATACGTGCCAGTAAACTACCCGCGGATGAAGTAAGTTTCTGGTCGCTTAAGGTTTTTCGCGAAACTTATACCTATGTCCCCAGGCTCCTCGCCATAAGTGAACTGATCAACCACCCCGACCGTTACCATATGACCCTGCCTGATGTAGCCAACGAGCCCTATTGGGAAGTTGTTGAAACCATGGGCCAGCTAGACCTGAATAAGGCCGCAGAGCTAGCGGAGGTCTCTTCAAAGGAAATCTATCTACTCAATGCCGGGTTTAACCAGTGGGCTACTCATCCTGATGGGCCACACGAACTTATTATCCCTGTCGGCAAGGCGGACGTATTTCGTGAACGAATATTAGAACTTCTGCCCTCTGAGCGTTTGGCATGGCAACGACACAAAGTCAGTTACGGTGAAAGCCTGGGGACGATAGCAAATAAATACCGAACGACCATAGATACAATCAGGAGCGCAAACGACATACAAGGTAACCTGATTCGTGCGGGGGAGTCTTTGATGATTCCGGCTGCGACACCAGATGCTGACTACGCCATGAGCCAAAGCAGTAGGTTGGCATCAAAGCAACAGTCTCTGGAAGCGCATTACGGCACTGAACCCATCACCTATACGGTTAAACCCGGTGACAGCTTCTGGGAAATTGCCCATAAATTCGACGTCGGTATGCGTGAACTGGCGAAATGGAATGGTATGGGCACAACCGGTCTCTTGCATCCGGGAACCGAACTAAAGATATTCAAGAAAAGCCACAACAAGACCACCACACAGGCCAAAGACCCGCCTATTGGACCGCGTGCCAGTCAGGTTCGTAAGCTCAACTACCGGGTTCGGAAGGGCGAGTCCTTATCCCTGATCGCCAGCAAATTTAATATTTCCGTTCAAAGCATCAAGTCCTGGAACGATACTTTGAACGTGAAAAAGTATATTCATCCCGGCGACCGGCTAACACTTTATGTTGACGTTACCCGTCTAATTAATTAACTCGCTCGATCAGCGCTTCTGCCGTCAGAGCATCTTGAAATTCCTGAAAGTCCATCGACCCGAGCTGCGATGCCAGACTCTCCCGGAAACTGGCCACCTCAGCCTCGGCCAATTCTGTCGAGGGCCTGTTTATGACCTCAGATACCCGTAGCACCAGGCTATCGCCGTTAGGCAGAATGGCAATACCAAGCGACTCCTTATCATCAGCGGGCCTGGGCAGCTTAAATGCTTCGCGCATAACCAACGGATCAACATCGCGTGAGAACCGCGAAAGCGAGGGTGCCAAATTCCACTCTAGCCCGTATTCATTCGCTACATACTGGGAAAGTGACCCACCGTTGATTGCTTCAACAATTGCCGCAGCCCTCACCTCCGCTAGCGATTCCGCCTTGCCTCGCTGAAGGATGTAACGAATGTCTTCAGTAACTTCCGCAAGGGATCTGGCAACGCTCGGTGCATACTCCTCGACGCGAATCCCCACGTGGTGTGAATCGGTCAATTCCAGAAGATCGCTGTTATTTCCATCTATCAGCACGTCCGCGCTAAAAGCCGCAGTGGCAACCGAATTATTTGCCATCAGAAAATTCTTCGAATCACGAGACAGGTTCCCGGTTGATATCACCTCCAGACCAAGCTTAGCGGCTGGTGCTTCAAGGTCAATTGCTTCGAAGAGCATTTCTGCCAGTCGAGAAGATCTGGTCACAAACTCATCTTCTGTCACATACATTCTGTAACGTTGCTCGACTTCATCACGAACGTCAGCGAGGCTCGGTTGAACTGCTTCATCAATCTCCAGGAGTTTAATAATGTGATATCCAATCTCGGTTTCCACAGGTTCTGACACTTCACCCACAACCAAACCATAGGCAGCCGCTTCAAACTCGGGGAAGAATGTACCCTGCGGATTAAAACCCAGGTCTCCCCCATTATCGCGAGAACCTACGTCATCTGATTCATCTCCTGCGAGGACAGCAAAATCTTCGCCCTGTTCAATTCGCGCATAAACTTCATTCGCTTTCACTTGCGTTGCTTCCATGGAAAGGTCATCAGACGCTTCGATCAAAATATGTGCGACGCGACGTGACTCTTCGGTTGAGTAGTCACCCTGGTTATCACGGTAATACTGCTCCAGCGCTTCCTCGTCGACCTCGAGATCCGCCGCAAGCTGTTCATGTTTGAGTTCAACATACTGAAGGTTCACTGTTTCTTCGGTGACAAAGTCCACCGAACGATCAGCATAGTAATCCGCTATTTCTTCATCTGAAACCGCGACCTCGTCGATTAACCCATCGACCCGGATCTGCAGATACGCAAGATCCCTGGTCTGGCTCAGAAGTGAACTGTAACGTTTGCTTTCGGCCTCGGTTACAAATGCCGACTCGCCAATACCCGCTAACATCTGGCCGAACAAACTGTCAGTACGCATCTCATCACGATAGAGCAGGGGCGTATACCCGGCACTTCTGATGACATTCTGAAACTGATCAGGGTCAAATACACCACCCACTTTGAAAACTTCACTCGCAATAATTTCACCGTCAAGCAATGCATCGCTATAGTAGAGATCAAACTCGTCCGTTGCCTGGGAAAGAATTTCCCTGGAAATCAGGTTCCTGAGTACATTGTCACGTAGCTCGTCTTCATTGATCTGGTCAGGAGTGCTCCCCCTCGCCTGCAAAAGACGACGATTACGTTCGACCGCAATCTCCATCGCCTGCTGCGTGACCTCCTCTCCATTGACCGTTGCCACCTTAGGGACAGGTGCGAGAAACGTGGTGATGGAACCGAACCCAAATAACCCAAATACGATAATGATGAGTCCAATAATAACTTTAGCCAGGATCCCGTCTGAACCGTCCCGTAAACGTTGAATTAACATGATTCCTTTACCTTTTACTAAAGAAGATGAGGCTGATTTAAAATAGCCACAAAAAAGGCGCATCAATGACGCGCCTTTCTATTGTATTACCTTTCTACTGTATTACCGTTTTTTCTTATTGTCTTTTGTGTCTCTTATCTTACGTAATTATCACAGTAGTGTTACGCAAAACCGTCCGCGTAAAGCTATTAGTTAACCGCATCCTTTAACGCTTTACCTGCTTTGAAAGCCGGGACTTTTGCAGCTTTGATCTGAATTTCTTCGCCGGTTTGAGGATTTCTGCCCGTACGAGCAGCACGATCGCGAACACTGAAGGTGCCAAAACCTACCAGTACAACCGAGTCGCCCTTTTTCAATGAATCCGTTACTGAATCAATCATTGAATCTAGCGCTCTTCCTGCTGCGGCCTTAGTGATATCCGCAGATGTTGCAATGTTTTCAATCAGCTCTTGTTTATTCACGCTCTACCCCTTCTATAATTTTTAGTCGATTCTCAATGGATCAAGATGATGTGCATAAGAAACTTGATTCGCCTTCATATGTTATACCCAATGATACTGGTATTTTCAAGATAAAACTGGCTAATGGGTGCTAATCCTCTGGCTTTCATCGGATTCACTTCCTGAATCAGAATCATTTTTAAGGTCTGATTCGAGCTCCTCCGGCAGCGGTTCAGGCACTCTTTGCAGCGCGACTGCCAGTACTTCATCAATCCATTTAACTGGAATGATCTCAAGATCACTTTTTATGTTATCCGGTATCTCTTTGAGGTCCCTTTTATTTTCATCTGGAATGAGGACAGTCTTTATTCCCCCTCTATGGGCGGCAAGCAACTTCTCTTTTAGCCCCCCAATCGCCAAGACCTGACCGCGCAGGGTGATTTCGCCCGTCATAGCGACTTCCGACCTGGCGGGAATTCCCGTGAGAACGGATACCATGGCGGTACAAAGCCCGACACCTGCACTGGGTCCGTCTTTGGGCGTGGCGCCTTCCGGCATATGGATGTGAAGGTCATACTTTTCATGGAAGTCCTTAACAATTCCCAGTACGTCTGCGCGGCTTCTCACCACAGTAGTGGCAGCCTGTATCGATTCCTGCATCACATCACCCAAGGAACCTGTCTGGATATGGCGACCCTTTCCTGGAACCATAGCGGCTTCAATTGACAGCAGTTCACCGCCCACCCGAGTCACCGCAAGCCCTGTCACTTGCCCAACCTGGTCTTCTTCCTCCGCCAGGCCAAAATTGTATTTTCTGACCCCTGAATATACGTCAAGCAGTTCTGTCGTCACGGCCAACGTGCCCGATTGTTCAATCTCGCTCAGGGCCGACTCTTTTACCACTTTTCGGCAAATTTTGGCGATTTCACGTTCCAGCCCACGCACCCCTGCTTCTCGCGTGTAGTAGCGGATCAGATCTGTGACCGTTTGATCCTCGATTGCTATCTCGTCTTTCTTAAGGCCGTTATTCTTCACCTGCTTGGGAATGAGATACCGGGTCGCAATGTTAAGTTTTTCATCTTCCGTGTAACCCGGAATACGGATAATTTCCATCCGATCAAGTAGCGGCGCGGGGATATCCATGGAGTTGGAGGTACAAATGAACATGACTTCTGAAAGATCGTAATCGACCTCCATGTAATGATCATTAAAGCTATTATTTTGCTCCGGATCCAAAACCTCGAGTAGCGCAGACGCAGGGTCTCCTCTGTGGTCCTGCCCCATTTTGTCAATTTCATCGAGCAGGAACAGAGGGTTTTTCACTCCCGACTTTGCAAGTTTCTGGATAATCTTTCCTGGCATTGAGCCGATATAGGTTCGACGATGTCCACGGATTTCTGCCTCGTCTCGCACGCCACCCAGCGCCATTCGAACGAATTTCCGGTTTGTGGCCCTGGCAAGAGACTCACCCAATGACGTTTTACCCACGCCAGGTGGACCGACAAGGCAAAGCACTGGACCTTTGATTTTCTTCACGCGCTTTTGAACGGCGAGGTATTCAAGAATCCGGTCTTTAACTTCTTCCAGCCCATAATGATCGGTATCGAGCACTTCTTCCGCAGCCACAATGTCGGTTCGGAGCTTCGAGCGTTTTTTCCAGGGTGTGTTCAACATCCAGTCAATATATGACCTGACGACCGTTGCCTCAGCAGACATTGGAGACATCATTTTGAGCTTGCTCAACTCGCCTTTGGTCTTTTCTTTCGCCTCTTTTGGCATACCGGAGGATTCCAGACGCTTCTCCATGTCCTCCAGCTCATTGGGAACATCATCCATGTCACCAAGCTCTTTTTGGATCGCCTTCATCTGTTCGTTCAGGTAATACTCACGCTGGCTCTTCTCCATCTGTTTTTTAACGCGACCACGGATGCGTTTTTCAACAGTGAAGAGTTCCAGTTCGCCCTCTAGCAAACCCAACATGTGCTCAACACGATCTTTCAGATCGAACATTTCAAGTAACTGCTGTTTGACCTCCAACTTCAGGGTTAGCTGTGCCGCAATAGTGTCTACGAGCCGTGATGGGTCTTCGATGCTGGCAACGGAAGTCATTACTTCGGGGGGCACTTTCTTGCTCTGTTGCACGTACTGCTCGAAGGTTCCTATGAGCGTTCGCGTTAATGCCTGACCTTCTCCGGGATCCGTCAGCGGCTCGTCCAGTACCTCTACATCACCGCTGAAAAATTCATCATTCTCGCGAATCTCATTAACCGTCGCCCGATTGGATCCCTCGACAAGGATCTTCACCGTCTTGTCTGGCAGTCGGATAAGTTGCAGGATAGTTGCCACCGTTCCGAAAGAGTACAGGTCATCCTTACCGGGCTTCTCGTTACCAGGCTCTTTCTTCGCCAGCAGCAGGATCCGTTTGTGCTCGTCATTCTCCTGGGCGTGCTCAAGGGCACGAATCGATTTCTCGGTTCCTATAAATAGTGGCTGAACACCATGAGGATAAACCACCATATCCCTGAGAGTGACAATCGGTACATCAAAGAGTTCTTCAGACATTAAATAACCTTTTCGGCAATGGCACGGCCGCCATTTACACTGAACTTAAACTATAGTTTACAAAAAAAAGGGGGCGTAAACGCCCCCTTTTTCTCCAATTTTGGACAAACGGTATATTACGCGTTTATTCCGGTGACGCCTTCTGTTGATCGACGTTTTCATATATTAGCAACGGTTCCGAGGCGCCATTGATGACGTTTTTATCAATAACAACTTTACTGATCTCGGGTTCGGAAGGCAGTTTGTACATCACTTCAAGAAGCACGTCCTCCAAGATGGAGCGCAGTCCACGTGCTCCGGTTTTTCTTTCCATCGCTTTTTCCGCGACGGCAACCAGCGCGTCTTCCCGGAAGTCTATTTCTGCGCCCTCCATCTCGAACAGTTTCGAATACTGCCTGGTGTAAGCGTTTTTGGGCTCTCTAAGGATTCGCACCAGTGCCTCTGTATCCAATTCATCAAGGGTCGCCAACACAGGTAGTCGACCGACAAATTCCGGAATCAACCCGTAGCGAACCAGATCTTCTGGCTCAATCGTTCTTAGCGTATCCCCCAAGTTCTTCTTCTTGGCCTCGGTCTGTACGCTG
>JABGVY010000437.1 GCA_018645845.1 Gammaproteobacteria bacterium
CAACACCTGAAGATTTTCGTATCCGAGGAGGGCGCTCGCATTTTCACTGCGTAAAAAAACGCTGTCGGCTAGAATACTGGGAGATCTGGCCCTTAGGGGCCAGAACCAAGTACTTGGTCCGAAGGATACTTCGAAGGTATCTTGCAGCAGGGCTCACTTGATCTTCAAAGTTCTCGAAGATAAGGCAAAAAACCACATTTTCTGAGGAATAGCCAAATATGACGTGTAGCTACGCCTTACTAAAACGAAGCCACTGAATTTCTGTCCCGGCGATTGGAACAAAGAAAAGCGTTCCAACAACCCCTTTTTTCTTCGAAACAATTAAGGAATCAGGCGCGAAGTACAATGTAAACTGCCACCATTCTTTACCTAGTGCCCCACCAGTATTGACAATCGAGCTGCGCGCAACGATAAAACCACCGTCTTTACACCCTTTGAATTCTTCGGCGTCCAGACTCAATCTTTCTAATACTTCCGAATCTGCAAGTAGCTCGATGTTAAATGTATTTTTCGATGAAATAATCGAAATGTTGATTTGATCAGCTATGTGCCTAAATTCCGCCTTGGGCACGAGCAATTCCGTTAACCTGCTTTCGCCATATTGGGAAGATCGTATACCTATATTGTCCAATAATGCGATTACATCCGAGCAATCAGAATTTAAACTCCCCCATTCGGCTGGAAGATCATCTTTTGTTGCACATGCGCAAAGGAAAAAAGATAGAAAAACAATTGTAGCTAGTTTCATATTCATAGGCCTAACGTCTAATCTTCCCTCGAGCAGGATAGCGCCCTTGGAAGATAAGTATTTTAAACCGCATGTCCCTCAGATAGCCAAAGTATCTTGATGACGCTTTCTCCTATCTCAGAAAGTCAGGGAGTTAGCTTTTCGGCGGAAGTTGGTCAACGTCTGAGTGGCCGCTGACCTACTAGCCTACAGACGGTAATTTACATGTACCGATTTATTTTCCCTATCCTCTAATTACTTCTGTGGATGACACGTCGATGACGCAGGTAAATCCATTGCAGGGCTCTGGTCGAAGAACCCGGAAGGTTTGAGCGTAAATCCTATACTGGCAACCGGCATCACAGGCCAATCCTCGAGGCTAGGCAGGTGATTGTGACCCATCACATACCACAACACGATGTCGGTATTTTCGACTGAACGATTTGCACTGGTCCATTCGGGAAGACCGGCACCCCCGGCGTGCTGGTTGGGGTACTTGCCAGCCGGCCAGTTCTGCTCACGGTCATAAGGAGTCACCCACAGGTGGTTCCACATATAGCCGGCTCGCTGGCGAATCGACGAGTCTTTTGTTGCAAATGGCAGAATATTTTCTCCTGCCATGAGCTTATACCCGGTAGCTCCTCCCATTTTGTTTTTTCGAACTGCGCTTGTTACTTTCCAGAATCGCCCGGTCATGGGGTCGATACGACGCTGCGCCTGTTGTTCGGTTTGCAGGACAGTTTGTTCGCCATAAAACGCATTTCCTAACGGATTCTCGTTTTCTGGTGCTGCAACAGTATTGACTTCGACTACGCTGTTTGCGGTCCCGTCAATCTGGGTGTCAATACGAGTGCAGAAAAAATGCTGGTGATTCGGGCCGTAAAGATTGGGCCCAAGTGAAGTGCCATATCGGCTACTCTCACCATCATCCAAACCGCCCGTGGAGAGTATGCCGGTCAGTTTTATTTCATTTTCAATTCGACCATCCTGGTAAAAGTGCCAATAGATTCCGTATTCATAATTGCCGACAGTGCAGATAAAACTAACGACAAGGCGACGAAGCCTTCGAACCTCGACATCTTCTGTACGGAAATCGGTATGTTTCCAGCCGATGCCGACGTCTTCCTCGTGAATGCATATAGCCTGTGGCAACGGAATAATATTACCTGCAGCATCACAGACATGGGCGTCGAGGTAATGAATTTCCCCAAGGCAGTCGCACCCCAACTTCAATGAATTGGCTAGCATGCCCAAGCCATACTCCCCCACATCAAACGCATTTTTGCGTGCCTGAGTAACTGACGGGTCACCATAGGGCACTGTCATTTCAGACAGTGACGCTCGGTATAATACAGGCCTGACATCATCGCCATCGGTGTAGGTAACGGTGTTGATGACCAATCCTTCGCGGGTTGTC
This sequence comes from Gammaproteobacteria bacterium, assembly GCA_018645845.1. Lineage (GTDB taxonomy): Bacteria > Pseudomonadota > Gammaproteobacteria > Pseudomonadales > Azotimanducaceae > UBA9659. The sequence continues at coordinate 2,145 of JABGVY010000437.1, forward strand.
CAACCCACACGCAAATCCCACTTTTGCCAGCTAATGCGGTCTCCGGCCACGGTAAAGCTGGGGCCCTCCGGTTGCACAATCTCCAGTGGTTTAACGCCAGGCCTGGGGTTATCAATGAAATTACGGGACCAGTCAGCAGACTCAGTGGGCACAGGAAATACGCGCTCGTCGTCGATGCGCAGCACTTTACTGGTTGCAAGATCTATCATGACCGTGAGCCCGTCAATGGGCCTAGCGTACTGGTTGTCGCCTGGTTTGTCGTGAACCCAGACCAGTCCACGAATAACCCGGTTGTTCTGTTCCAGTGGATCGCCATAATGTCCGGCCGACCAGGGGTCTACCGTTACCAACTCCATGTCGGTGATACCGCGCTTTGCCATTGCCGCCCGGAAGCCTGGGTCGTTGCGAACGGCAGTCTCGGCTTCGAAAAACTCGTCTAAAATGACCGAGGGCTGAACACCTTCAAGACGTTCCCAGCTTCTCACGCTGCCACCGGTGATTGACACGGTCACTTCGTGAGTGGAGCCATCGGACACATCTAGCAGCACTATATCCACCGCTCGATCGATGGGGGAGCCTTCGGTAAAGTTGATGATCTCCGATTTTTCCGGCGCGCACAG
>JABGVY010000251.1 GCA_018645845.1 Gammaproteobacteria bacterium
CCACACCAACAATGAGTCATGTTGAAGTGGCGCAGGCAGCTCTTGAACATAATTTCCATGTCGTGATGGAAAAGCCCATTGCTATGTCGATACATCAGGCCGAAACGCTGCTGGCCCGAGTACCGGATGACCTGAAGTTTGCCGTCATGCTCAACCAGAGATTCCATCCCGCCTATGCAAAGTTGAAGCAGTTACTTGTCGACGATGCCATCGGTAGCCTGCAACGGGTCAGTTGGACTATGACCGCATGGTATCGACCTGATATCTACTACCAGGTGAGCAGTTGGCGCGGCACCTGGCCCGGTGAAGGTGGTGGTTTGCTGATTAACCAGTGTATCCATAACCTTGATGTGCTGCAGTGGTTGGTAGGACTGCCAAACTCGATAACGGCGAACGTTCGCTTTGGCAAGTATCACAACATCGATGTGGAAGATGAGGTTAGCGCCCTGATGACCTTCGAGAATGGGGCGACAGGGATGCTCACCGCCTCCTGCGGCGAAGCGCCCGGGGTAAATCGTATCGAAATTGTCGGTGACCGGGGCACGCTCATCTTGGAAAAGGGTGTGATTGAAGTGTTGAGATCTGGCGAAAGCGTCCAGTCACATTGTCGAACAACCCATGAGATGTTCGGTATGCCCGAATTTGAAGGTGAGACGATCGAGATGGCTGAGGAAACTGATCAACACGCGGCGGTGCTACGGAATTTTGTTGATTCGGTCGAAACAGGTACCCAATTATTAACTTCCGGTGACCAGGGGCTTGGTTCGTTGCAGCTGGCGAATGGGATTTTGCTTTCTGCATGGACCAGCGGAGCGGTCACCTTGCCGATAGATGCAAATCAGTACGAAGCTAAACTCCAGGAAAAAATCCGTGGTTCTTCGCTTCGTACACCCAAGGACCTGAAAGTGGAAATTGATATGGAGAAGTCTTACTGATGGCCTCGATCCTAAAGAATATTAAAAATGGTGGTCCCGGCTGGCTTCAAGGTGCGATGACATTGGGCGGTGGGTCAGCTATTACCTCGTTATCGATTGGCGCCATGTTTGGCTTCGAATTTCTCTGGGTGCAACCCGTGGCGATGATTATTGGCTGTATCATGTTGTTCGCGCTCGCACACCAGACTCTATCGACGGGTCAAAGACCTTTTCTTGCGATGAAGCAACATCTTTCACCAGGCCTTGCCTGGGTTTGGGCCATCGCCGCGTTGGGCTCCAGCGTTATCTGGGGTTTTTCTCATTACCCGCTTGCGGCAGGAATGTTGGAAGAGGCCATTGAGGTTGCTTTCAGCTTTTCACTAAAGGGCGAGGGAGAAGATACCGGTAGACAGGTTTATTTATTTGGACTTGCGGTGTTGGTGTGGATCGGGTGTGCGACTACTGTCTGGAATTATGGCAAGGGTGCCAGCGGAGTTCGTCTGTTTGAAAACGGCATCAAAATCCTGAGCCTTCTAATAATTGTGAGCTTTGGCTGGGTCGTGGTCAGCGCGAGCTTAAACGGCTCTGTTAGCTGGTCAGTTTTACTGTGGGGTTTTGTTCCTCATTCACTACCGGACGATGCGATAGGCGTGACCACCATGATGGCAGCACTTGGCACTGCGGTTGGTATCAACATGACTTTTGTCTATGGATACACGATCCTGCGGCGGGGCTGGGGTCGGGGAGATGGGGAACTCGCGCGGTATGACATTGTGCTTGGATTGGTGATTCCGTACCTTATAGTCACGAGCCTGATTTCCATTGCGGCTGCTGCGTCGCTTTATGATGGTGAAAGTACCATTCAAAATAGGCTTGCACCCGCTCAGGCCGGTGCTATGTTTGCAGCGACTGGCATGGGAGAATTTGCTGGACGTCTTATCTTCCCGTTGGGTGTGCTCGGCATGGCAATAGGCTCGCTGGTTATGCACATGTTGACCTGTGGTGCGGCTGCCGCAGAGATGTTTGATCTCGAAGAAAATTCAACGGCGTATCGGCTCGCCTGTCTAATTCCGACCCCGGCTGTACTAGGTGTCTTTCTCTGGTCCAGTATGGGGCCTTACGTTATTTTGCCAACCTCCGCTTTTTGCGGACTGCTTTTGCCGATCGCTTATATTGGATGGCTGATATTAAACAATCGCCGCGAATATCTGGGCGATGACATGCCAAACGGCACAAGGGCATTGGCGTACAATAGCGCGATGACGTTGTGTGTCTTGGTTGTTGTTTCGAGTGTGGTTTACAGTACGCTGGTTGCATTGGGCTGGTTGTGAGTATGAGTGAATGAGTATCAGTGATGGTGCCGGTTATGCGCCCACTGGAGAGCAGCGCTCAGTTGTTTCGCCAGGAGAATTTAATTTTGCTGCGGCATTTTTGGATCATGGCCATATATACGGACAAACCAATGGCTTGCTGGAAGCAGGTGGAACACTCTGTTCTGTCTTCGATCCTGATCAGGCCAAGGTGCGTGCATTTTGTGAAAAGTTTCCACAGGTGCGAGTTGCATCTAGCTTTGATGAAATACTCAATGATCAATCACTGCATCTGGTGGCCTCGGCAGCAATTCCAGATTAACGTGCTGGAGTGGGCCGCCAAGTGATAAATGCGGGGAAGGACTACTTCACCGACAAGTCTCCTTTTACGACGATGGATCAGTTAGAGCAGATTAAATCGTTGGTGAATGACACTGGTAGAAAGTATCTGGTCTACTATGCTGAAAGAGTACATAACGAAGCGGCATGGCATGCTGGAGAATTGATTACCCAGGGACATATCGGTGAGGTTGTCCAGGTACTCAATCTTGCACCACACCGGTTATCTGCGCAGGACAGGCCTGCCTGGTTTTTTGAAAAAATTCACTATGGCGGTATCATTACAGATATTGGCAGTCACCAGGTGGAGCAGTTTCTGACTTATGCGGGTTGCAGTGATGCGACGTTAAATTTCGCGTCGGCGCGAAATTGCGGCCACCCCGAGTATCCTGGGCTGGAGGACTTCGGGGAATTTTCTTTAACCGGTGACAACGGGGCTTCGTTTTACAGTCGGGTCGACTGGTTTACGCCGGACGCAATGCCGGTGTGGGGTGATGGTAGAACGTTTATCGTCGGCACTTCAGGTAGTATGGAGGTACGAAAGTACATTGATCCGATGAGGAAAGCACCTGCTTCAGTAATTCACCTGGTAACGGAGCAAGAGAGCCGGGAAATTAATTGTCTGGGTACAGTAGGGTTTCCTTTTTTCGGGGAGATGATTCTCGACGTGCTGAACCGTACAGAAAAAAGTAGGGGCCAGAATCATATATTTAAAGCAGCTGAGATCAGTCTTCTTGCACAGGAGATGGCTGACGCTAGTTGATTGACAAGAGCAGAGAAGGATAGCCGTGGTTAAACTTGAACCAATAGAAACTCAGGATCGACTTTACGTCCGGGTAGCCAGACGTATTGAAAATCTCGTTTCGAGCGGAGAGGTCGGCGCAGGTGACAAGCTGCCTTCGGAACGTGACCTTGCTGAAATGCTGCAGGTCAGTCGTCCCTCTATCCGTGAAGCGATGATTGCGCTCGAAGTCTCCGGGGTGATTGAGGTCCGAACCGGGTCTGGTATTTATGTTGCAGATCAAAGTCGGCGGCTTTCTTCCAGGGTTGCTGATGAAGGGATCGGCCCTTTTGAAATTCTGGAGATGCGATTGCTGATTGAGCCCGAGACCTGCGCACTGGCCGCAGAGCGTATTAGTGATGACCAACTGGAACAACTTCGGAAGATTTATAATGAAATGGGCCGAACCAACGGCACTTCGGAGGTGGAAGCGTTTGATAGCCAGTTCCACAATTTAATTGCAGAGGCCTCGGAAAATACTGCAATCGCCAGGACCCTTTCGTGGTTGTGGCTACTGAGAGATCAAAGCGAATTGAGTCGCGGCTTTCACCGTTTGATCATAGAGGAGGGCGTTTATCCTGTCCTGGATGAGCACACCGCGATCTTTAAAGCGCTGGAAGCGAGAAACCCTGATGAAGCCAGAAAGGCAATGAGGGAACACCTGGAGGCTGCGACTGCATCTGCAGCGCAACACTTTTTGAACTAGATAATCTGTGATTAATGTCCAATTAGCTGGTAACCATAACGCGCTGTCCAGTTAGTGGTTAATCATAATGCGCTGTAACAGCGTTCGAACGCTGCTCTGATTCAGCGCTGCCCCAGCATCTTTAATCTGGTTCCTGAATTTTACCGCTTCCCAGATAATGCCAAACGATTTAGATTCGGAAGATACGCGTTCAACAAGGCTGTCTCCTGAGTAAGTTCTGATAATCTCACCGGCGGGATCGCTAAACTGGCTGGCGTATTTCGGGGTGTTGAGGCAATGTAACCAGGCGGCGACTACGAGATTCAGTCCCGGGCAAGCAGTATTTCTCCTCGAATGTTCAGTGATGGTGGGATAGATCCGTTGCTGTAGCTTATGCGAGCCATCGTTTGCAACCTGCGCGGTTCGATATTGGATCGCAGGATTCGCGAATCTTTGAAGAATACTCCGCTTGTAGCTATCGAGATCAAACCCATCGGGGCACTGCAACAGAGGACTGATCTCCTTATCCAGAAGATAGGCAGAAAACTCAGACAAGGTAGGGTCTTCCATCGCTTCGTGTATGAACTCATACCCGGCGAGAAGGCCTAAGTAGGCTAGCGCAGAATGGGTCGTGTTTAACAAACGAAGCTTAATTTGTTCGTAGACTGCGACGTCGTCAACGATTTGCGCGCCTGCACTTTCCCACTCCGGCCGCTCTGCAGCAAAGCTATTTTCAATAACCCATTGGCTGAATGGTTCGCAGATCACTACACCATTGTCTTCGACGCCTGTTTCCTGAAAGAACTTCAGCATGTCTGCATCGCTGGTTGCCGGGACGATTCGATCCACCATTGTGTTTGGAAAGCTGACATGGTCTCTGATCCAATGGGCAAGTTCACCGGCGTAAAGGCCGGCAATAGTCGTTACCACTTTTTGAGTACTCCGACCGTTACCCGAGAGGTTGTCACAACTGATGATGCTGATAGGGCCCGAGCCTTGTTCCATTCTCCGCTTCAGCCCGGTCGCTAACAGGCCTGGCGCGGAGACAGGTGAGCCAGGATTGCTGAGGTCTTGTTGAATATCAGGGTGCTGTTCGTCAAGTTCCTGTGATGGGGTGAGGCAGTAGCCTTTCTCAGTAATCGTCAGCGTGATGACTTTGATCTGAGGTGATGCAATGAGATCAAGGAGTTGATGTTGATGTTGGGAGATAGTCAGGACGTCTTTAACGGCGCCGATGACCCGGTACTCATTGCTGTCCGCGCCCCTGGTGCAGACCGTGTATAGGAAGTTCTGTGGCATGAGTCGGTTGCGCATCGTGGTGCTGCGCATGCTGGCACCGATAATTCCCCAGCGGTGATCACCGCCAGCCAGAACGTCTTCGGTGTAGACAGCCTGATGAGCACGATGAAACCCGCCAATGCCTATGTGGAGAATGCCCGGCGTAATATCGTGACGGTCGTAGGCAGGTTTCCGGGCGAGATCGAAACCCTGAACGCTGTTATCAGAAAGTTGAACGGGCACTAGAGTTTATAGGCCTGCTTGGCGAGACCGTAGGCCAGCAACTCAGCCACCTCAAAAGCCTCCTGTTCCTTCATTCGATGTTCGGCCACGAGTTTTGCGAGAAACCCACAGTCGATTCGCCTCGATAAGTCGTGTCGAGCAGGAATGGAAAGAAATGCACGCGTATCATCATTGAAGCCGACGGTGTTGTAAAACCCGGCTGTCTCGATGGTCTGTTCGCGAAATCGCCGCATTCCTTCGGGGCTATCATGAAACCACCAGGCGGGGCCGAGTTTGAGGATAGGATAATGGCCAGCCAGGGGGGCCAGTTCACGACTGTAGGTTGTTTCGTCCAGGGTGAACAGAATAACTGAGAGGTCGGGTTCTGTACCGAACCGGTCCAGTAGGGGTTTTAGGGCATCGACATATTCAGCCTGCATCGGAATATCAGCACCCATATCACGACCAAACCTGTCGAACAGATAAGCGTTGTGGTTGCGGTATGAACCAGGATGTATTTGCATCACTAGCCCGTCATCCAGGCTCATGGCGGCCATTTCTGTCAGCATCTGCGCGCGAAACAGTTCAGCCTCATCATTGGAGAAGGTGCCCTTGGAAACCTTATTGAAGAGTGCTTCAGATTCTGATGGGGAAAGATTCGCAGTGCGGGCGGTTGGATGGCCATGATCTGTTGCCGTCGCCCCGCGTGCGCTAAAGAATGCTCGGCGGTCTCGAAGTGCAGCCAGGTATTGCGAATAGGACCCTGTATCTTTTCCAGTGAGTTCGCCCAGTATCGACAGATTTTCCTGAAATCCTTCAAACTCTGGGTCGAGTACCGGATCTGGTCTGAAGGTGGTGAGGACACGGCCTTGCCAGTCGCTGTTAAGAATGACGTCATGGTACTTAAGGTCGTCCAGGGGCGATTCGGTCGTTGCCAGCACTTCGATGTTAAATCTTTCAAACAGGCTCCGGGGCAGGAACCGTTGTGTTTGTAGAAGCGAGTTGATGGTGTCGTAGTATTCATCTGCAGTGTCTGTTGTCAGTAGTTTCGAGATATTGAAAACATCTGAAAATACATGGTCCAGCCAGAGTCGTGAGGGTGTCCCCCTGAACAGATGATAGTTGGAAGCAAAGATTCTCCAAACATCTTTTGGGTCTGCTGAACCGACAGAATTTTTCTCTGAAGGTGAAATGCCCAGTTGCTCCAGCGAAATACCCTGGCTGTATAGCATCCGAAAAACATAGTGGTCGGGGGTTATCAGGAGTTCAGTCGGGTTTCCGAAGGGTTTGTTATCAGCGAACCAGGCGGGATCGGTATGACCATGGGGACTGATAATCGGCAGGTTCTGTACTGATGAGAAGAGACTTCGTGCGATATCGCGGGTTGCTGGGTCAGCGGGTAATAGACGGTCAGGGTGGAGCATGAGTTCGATGTTAGCCTCGCTGACCTAATGTCGTCAGAGTGTGAATAACACCGCGCAATTCAGCCAGGCCTTTAAGTCGACCTGCGAAGGAATAACCGGGACGAACAGTGGGGTCATTTTTCTCATCGCCAATGGCATGACCGTGATCTGGACGCATTGGAATTTCACTGAGAAGGTTATTGTTCTGTCGACGAGATGCCTCTTGATTTAATAGCGCATTGATTATGCCAACGATGTCATTGTCGCCATCTAAATGCTCCGTCTCATAAAAGGATCCGTCAGCTTCTCGTTGGATGTTGCGAAGGTGCACAAAATGGATACTCGGTCCGAATTCATTGACCATTTTTACAAGATCGTTGTCTGATCTTGCGCCATAGGAGCCGGCGCACATCGTTAGGCCATTGCTGGTGCTCTGTGCTGATTCGATGATTGCTCTGGCATCCTGCGCCGTTGAAACAACTCTGGGCAATCCGAAAAGAGAGAAGGGCGGGTCGTCGGGGTGGATAGCAAGGACGACACCTGCCGCTTCAGCCGTCGGGATGATGTCGGTCAGGAACGCGAACAGATTAGACCTAAGGCCTTCGTTACCGATGTCCTGGAATGCCTGGATAGCCTGGCTGATGCCTTGCCGATTGTATGAACCTTCGCCACCGGGCAATCCCGCAATGATGTTGGATTCCAGCCTGGCCTTTTCTTCACTGCTCATGCCAGCGAAACGCTCTGCTGCTATACTGAGTTGAGCCTGGTTATAGTCGGATGCAGCATCCGGTCTTTGTAAGATGTGGATGTCGTAGGCGACGAAATCTGACATTTCGAAGCGGAGTGCGCTGGATGCATTTTCCAATTCAAAATTAAGATTGGTGCGGGTCCAGTCGACAACGGGCATGAAGTTGTAGCAGACCCGCCTGATTCCCCGTTCGCCAAGATTAGTCAGGCTCTGTCGGTAATTGTCGATGTAAGCCCGGTAGTTGCCGGTTCTGAGCTTAATATCCTGATGAACTGGAATGCTTTCGACAACGGACCATTCGAGTCCATTCTCATTGATTAAAGTTTGCCTGGTTGTGATTTCTTCAAGCGGCCAGGCATGTCCTGTGGGGATATGATCAAGAGCAGTCACCACGCCGCTGGCGCCGGCCTGGCGTATTTGCTCCAGGGTCACAGTATCGTCTGGGCCAAACCATCGCCAGGTTTCTTGCATGCCTAAATGCTCTTTATCGAAGATCTTTATGGTAAACTGGTCAGGCCAATTAACCAAGTAATATAGTGCACCACTTTCAGGTCTGGAGGACAAAATCGAACTTGTGGCCACTTCGAGACTGTTGTCCCTGTCATTGACCACGCCCTCGCGTGTGTTGAAGTCTAGCCTGTCGGTAGGTACCTGCTGTTCGTGCCCGAAGAGTGCACGTTGGGCTCAAGAATCCCGCTCGAATTAGCTCGGTATCCTAAGCCACATGTTTCCAAAGTAGCCGGAGTATATCGAATTAATTTATGAGTAACGATAATTTTCGCTTGAGTCAGCCCCCCTGGTAACGCCTGACGCTATCTTGCGTCATATTTTAGCCGCAGCGTATTGCATTAACGCGGTTTAGTCTTGACTGGCCAGGCTTGATAACGTCAACCGGAAGGCAGCAAACGCCCACGTTTTGGGATGACAAGTGTGCCTATCTCCCGAAGACGCTCCGCAAGTACCTCAGAGAAGCGGATATCAGGCCGCTCTATCCGCGTCGCTTTTCTGAATGTCATAAATAGATCACCACCCTGGGCTATTATTTCCACCGTCGACACGCGATATAATTGCTCTACATTGAGATCAATCCCATTCACCTGGACAGACATGACTCGATTCCCAACAGGTTGGCTAAGGTCGTAGCCAACCCGCAATCCAGATACCTGAAGCATGCCTCGTTCAAGGGTGAGCGATTGTTCCAGAACCGCAAGGATTTGTGCGCCTGTCATTTCAAGCTCAGCTACACGATCTGTAAAAGGAAACGAATCGATCACGTCCATCAAAGGTACATTCCCTTTTGGAAGATCTTTTCTTAACGCGCCCGAGGGCATAAAACCAATCTCTGCACCTACCTTTGCGCGAATGATATCCGCATACAAGTTACCAAGGTCGGACTCTTCATTGTAGAGTCGACTTACCCTCTCCTCAGAGAAACACAAAATTTCCTGCAACTCAGGAAACAGCGCTTTGTATTGAGACAGTTTCCGGGCAATAACCGGGTGTGGTAATAGGTCATTGCTAACGACGGGTATTAGCTTGCCCTCATGAGCAATAATCTGGTTGGGTGATAGCGATTCATCCAACTGGAGCTGCAAGAAACCCAGCCGAGTACCCTGCCCATAGGTTTGCATAATTAATGTGCCCGTTGTTGGGTGTACATAGGGGGATTCTGTACCAGAATCAGCATGTCCACTAAAGATCACATCAATACCAGCGACTGCGCCCGCCAACTCGATCTCGGCATTGATACCTCGTTGTATTTCTGGATGTGCTTCATCATCTGTCTGCATGGGTGCAGTCTTCCCCTGGTGGGTAAGCACAACAATTAGGTCAACTTGAGATTTCAGAAGTTCGACATATGGTCTTATCGATTCGATGGGATCACGAACATCGATACCGCGTATATGTGATGGAATAATTGCGGTTCCGGCATCCCGTCCCATTACGCCGACCACCCCAATCCTTACTCCCTGCCGCTCAACAATGCTATAAGCTTGCGCATAGGGCATTCCGGAATCCGCATAAAACAAATTC
>JABGVY010000344.1 GCA_018645845.1 Gammaproteobacteria bacterium
AGAAACAGCAGCTTCAACATCCTTTTCGTCCGCTACGCTACCAGAAAACAGGTTGATGGTTCCGGCACCTGGGACGCTCTGAAGTTCAACAGCTGCTTTTTCGAGCTTCTCTTCGCTTCGCCCCATAATCAGAACGTTGGCTCCATCTGCTGCAAAGGCTTTCGCGCAGGCAAGACCTATCCCACTGCCGCCGCCAGTAATAAATGCATTTTGATTCTCTAATACGCCCATGTTTTTCTCCCTCGATAATTTTGAATTTAGATAGCGAGCAAACGTAGCGGGATTATCACAGCTTATCCAAGCACCAGTTCGTTGCTAATATTTCTGATCCTGTCTTCCTGGTGATGGGTGACATACACCAGTGTCGTATTGCCTTCATCACAGATTCGCTCAGTGAGCGCCAGAACGAGTTGCCTGTTGGCATCATCCAGCCCCAAACATGGCTCGTCCAACAATAAAAGTGGTGGATGCTTCACCATGGCCCGCGCGATCAACAGTACCCGTTGTTCGCCATAGGATAACTTGGAAAATGAGACAGTTGCCTTGCTTTGCAAACCAAGCAACGTCAGCCAGGTATCTGCGATTTCAAGCTGCCGGTCGGTCGCCTTCTGGTATAGGCCGATGGAATCGTAAAAACCTGAAACAATCACATTTCGCACGCCGACACTCAGTCGGTAATCCCAGTGCAGAGAAGTCGAAACAAAACCCATATGCGCCTTGAGTTGCCAGATGGTTTCGCCCTGGCCGCGCCTGCGCCCGAATAGCCTGAGATCGTTTACGTAACACTGCGGATGATCGCCCGTCACCAGCCCCAACAGGCAGGTCTTGCCACTGCCATTCGGACCTTTCACCTGCCAGTGTTCGCCAGGCCGAATCGCCCAGTTCAGGTGCTCAAAAACAACATTGTCTGTATAGGCTACGTGCGCATCGATCAGGCTTACCAGGGAACCATCCTCGTTTAACGGCACATCCAGCACCTGCTCAGGTGGCGGCAATGTCAGGTCCCGGGATCGTATCTGGTTGATTTGGCTGAGTAGCGATCGGGCTTCCTTGCCGCTATCGCAATTAAACCGCTGCGCCATCCGGCCATGTTCCATCCGAATGGCATGGGTCGTAAAGTCAGGCACTTCTTCAATTCGATTCAGGCAGAGTACCAGTGCAACTTTCCCGGATAACGATTCCAAAATATCTCGAACCTTCGGCACGGTCTGGCTATCCAACCCTTCAAAGGGTTCATCCAGCACCAATACTTCCGGCTGGCTGGTCAGTGCCCTGATCAGAAGGACTTTACGGGTCTCACCTGTGGATAATTTCCGGAAGCCGCGTTCCAGCAGTGGACGCATGCCCAGGGTTTCAATCAGCCGATCCAGAAGGGCGGGGTCTTTCGAATCTTCTGACAGCATCTCATGTACCGGTGTACCGTCATCGAACTCATCGGTCAGATCACTATCATCGCGCTGGCGCTCTCGTTGGATAAGTCGCGATTGTTCTTCGAGGGAAACTACTGCAACCTGTGACCCTGATTCAAGATCACCGCTCGCAATAGGGAATTCTCCCGTTAGCGCTGCCCCAAGGGCTGACTTGCCCGAACCATTCGGCCCCACAACAACCCAGGTCTGCCCTTGTTCAATCTGCCAATTGAGCGCAGTCAGCGAAAACTTGTCGCTGACCTTAATGTCACACTGGGTAAACCGGATCATCCTGCAACCGCCCTGCCAGGTTTGTATACGAGGTTTGTATACGAGGTTTGTATACAAGGCTTCTACACAAGGCCTCTAGACGATGCGTTGCATGGCCCCCATATAGCCGCGCAGTACCTGACCAATCTGCTCAACGCTATGGCTTCTGATATCTGCGTTGACTTCAATCAGTCGCTGGTTGTCAACACTGGTGTCGTTAAGGCCAAGTCCACGACCAATCACATCCGTATCCTGGTCCTTCATGAAATCCTGCAGTAACGGGAAACATGCATGATTAAACAGATAACAACCGTACTCGGCGGTATCTGAGATCGTGCTGTTCAT
>JABGVY010000403.1 GCA_018645845.1 Gammaproteobacteria bacterium
GAAGTTACCGGCCTGTTTAAGATAACGCGTCACCCGGTGCAATGGGGGATATTGCTGTTCGCCTGCGGTCATCTGCTGGCTAATGGTGATACCGCTTCAATCCTCTTTTTTGGAACGCTTGTGCTTCTCTCCTTCTTTGGGATGCTGTCGATGGACCAAAGGCGGCGACGGGAAACCGACCCTAAATGGCAGGTTTTCATGGAGAAAACGTCCATGATTCCATTTGCAGCGCTGGTAAGCGGTCGATTGCGGTTTACAGCGGATGACATTAATTGGGTGGGTTTGATGGTCAGTTTTGCCCTGTATGCTGCGCTCTACTGGCTGCACGATCTGGTCAGTGGCGGTATAAGCCTGGTTTAGAGGACGTGAGTAGCATTAATAGTGTGCTTGAGAATTAAGCTAACCTAAATTTTCTGGTCCGTGTAGAATGCGCCCTTTTTCGCAGGATCCCCATGCACAAGATTCGTACCATCAATAATATCTCCGAGAAGGGGTTGAGCAGATTTCCTGCTGACAACTACGAGCTCGGGGATGCCATCGCTGATCCTGAAGTCATCCTGGTTCGAAGCCAACAGCTGACCGACGACGACGCAGTGCCGTCGCTGCGAGCAGTTGGGCGAGCCGGTGCTGGTGTTAACAACATTCCGGTTGCAGATTACACCGACAAGGGCATCGTTGTGTTCAACACGCCCGGTGCCAATGCGAATGCAGTGAAAGAGCTGGTGATGGTCGGTCTGCTGTTATCGTGTCGCGGCATTATTCCTGGCATCGAATACGTGAACTCCCTGGGAGAACATAGCGACAAGGCTGAACTCAACAAGCTGGTTGAGAGCAGTAAGAAGCAATACAAGGGGCGGGAACTGAAAGGTAAGACCCTGGGTGTACTTGGGCTGGGTGCTATCGGATCCATGGTGGCGGATATGGCGCTCCAGATGGAGATGAATGTGGTGGGATACGATCCTGTGCTGTCAGTTGAAGCCGCATGGAGACTCTCCAGCAGGGTTGAGAAGATGGAAAGCCTGCAGATGTTGTTTAGTCGTTCAGACATCATCAGCCTGCACGTGCCTGCGCTGGATGCCACCCGTGGCATGATTGATTCTGAAGCCCTGTCCCAGTTCAGGAACGGTGCAGTGCTCCTCAATTTTGCAAGAGAGGAAATCGTCAACAAGGACGATATTTCAGAGGCTCTCGATTCCGGGAAAATATCCCAGTACATCTCTGACTTCCCGACTCCCGGGCTGATTGGCAAGCCGGGCGTGGTTTCAACTCCTCATCTGGGGGCCAGCACAGAAGAAGCCGAAGAAAACTGCGCCATGATGGTCGTCGACCAGGTCAGGGACTTTCTTGAGAACGGCAATATCAAGAACTCTGTCAATTTTCCCTCACTGATTCTGGAGCGAACGGCGGGTTGTTACCGGATAGCGATGACCAACAGGAATGTTCCCCGAATCCTGGGTAGCGTTCTTTCAATTCTTGCTGACAGGGATATCAACGTTGTCGACATGTTGAACAAGAGCCGTGAAGACGTCGCTTATAACCTGATCGATATCGAGACGGAGCCGTCTGAGGCTCTGCTGCAGGAAGTTCTTGCTATCGAGGGTGTAATCAACGTGCGGGTGTTTGATAGCTAGCGGCTGATAGCTATTCGCCAGGTTGGCGATTTCTGATTGCAAACCGGGCAGGGGACATCAGCCTTTGTTCTTTAAAGCCAAGCGCTGCGGGTTCCCCGACTAATTTGCTGACCAGGTGCTCTGCTGAGAGCCGGGCATGCGTTGCACCCCGCGATCCGAAGGCAGTGCAGTAATGAAGACCATCCTGGTATTCGTTAATGGCTGACAGCCTGTTGAATTCATGCAGTTTTTGCCAATCAGGTGCTTGTCCAACGATGGGGAACCTGTCCCGGGCCGCGGCACGAATACCGTGCCAGGGCTCTGCGGAATTCTCATCAAATTTAATCAGCTTCGCTGCGGCCTGGATCAACTCGCTGATAGAAGACCAGTTGACAGCGGCATCCGCCTCGCGCTCGTAGGTACCACTGATAATTGAGCGTCCTTCGTAGGTGGGGAACACAGTTACATCGTTGTTAATGATCTGGGATAAGTCATCGGTTTTGACCGATACGGCATGGCCGCCGATCGCCCTGACTTCCAGCTCATCAGGCAGCAATGCCCGATTGAATCCAGTGGCCAGTATCAGATGATCTGAGCTGGAAATGACGTTATCACCCTCAAGACACTGCCACTGCCCGTCGTGCCGGATACTGTCTATTTGCGCGCGGGTAGGCTGGTCGGCTATTGATTGTCGGGTTTCCTCGAACGCCAGCCAGCCAGCCTCGTGCATGACCATCCTGTTATCCATGAATTCAATAATCTCATCCGGGAACTGTGCCGCAATCTGTTGCAGTCGAAGTATCTCTTCATCATCCTGACCCCAGCGGTGTACCCCTGTTTTGTAATAACCGGGCGCGGATTGCATATAGTGACAGGCGGCGAACGAGAACCGGTAGCGGGGTTCAGAGGCAAGGGCGAGCTGGGGCATAACGGCGAGCTGTGGAATGGTCGAAGGTCCCGGATTGCCGCCATCGAGGATCTGAAAATCAATACCGCGCCGGGTTAAGGCTTCTGCGCAAAAAATCCCCGCAAGACCAGCGCCGAGAATGGTGATGGAGTCTCTGGGGGATTGTGTCGGCTGCCAGTTGCCGGGCCGCTTTGCGCTCAGCATTTCGTTTTTCCTGCCAAAGCCGTCGATTTTCCGTGTGGTGAATCCAGCGTATTCAAGACCTCGCTTAACAGCGCCAGCCGCAGAATAGGTAGCAACTTCTGCACCGTGACGGCTGCGGGAGAACATTTTTCGATAGATGGCGGGCTGCCACATGGCCTCGTTCTTTGACGGTGCAAAACCGTCCAGGAACCACAGATCCACCTCGGCATCCAGATTGCCGAGAGCATCGTCTATATCGTCGAATATCAGTAGCAGGCGTACATTGCTGGAAAGCCAGATGACATGCTGGCCGCGGTAATGGGGAGGGTA
>JABGVY010000365.1 GCA_018645845.1 Gammaproteobacteria bacterium
CGCGCTGTGTGGATAGTGCCAATCATCAGGATAACTGGGCAGGACATGAGCCTGCTCCATGAGGGATTTGTTTTTGATATCACCTTCAGAAGCAACGATACTCGAATCCCCCCCGTGACAATCCGTGCAGCCAAGTATCACCCCCGGGCTTTCGTGCATGGTCATACTATCGGTAGTGGTGTGACAGGATTGGCAGCCCCTACTTTTCTCCACTGCGGCCGCCATAGACTGTGCTCTGGGTGCTGGCGGAATTTCCTCGTAGTGCCTTTCTATGTGGGTGCTGGATTCAGACCCGATAGCACCGTGTATGCAAAGCAGCAACGCCAGGGAAAGACAGATGACTAAGGAATATTTCATCAGTAAGTTAACGTCATGTTAAAGAGAATTGAATACGGTGTTCGCGCCTCGTCACCGAAGAGGTCTTCAAAGCCCTTCCCAGGATTGAGTCCGGCCATTGAGAACCTGAATACCGCGTTCTGAGTCATGAATGGTCTCCATATCAGAGACATGGAGATATCTTCACCCAGCGCTTTATCGATTGGCGCCTGTTGACGCAGACGCTCAAGAACTTCCGTTGTATCAAACCTAAGATGATTTATATTAAACGACAGCCTCAGCTGCGGCAGTAGGTCAGCATCGGCACCTAACCCGATGAGCATGATCCCCGGATTGATAAAATTAGATTGACCTTGTTCTTTACTAGACCGCAGTGACGGCACAATACCGTTTCTGCCCGACAGCACAACACCGCCACCACCAATCAACGGAACATTCTGGCGAATCCAGAAGCTTGTATCCGCCCCCGCGAATTGAGGGTTCTCAAATATCGCGTCAAAGCCTTTTGCTTTTTGATCAAACGGATCATCATCGCCAGACGCATAAAGAAAAGAGAGCCTTGGTCTGAACCAATCAATGTCCCACGACAGCTCTGTCGCTGTAAACCAGGCACGAATTTTCTCTTCTTCCGAGCGTAACCGCGTACTTTCCTGCTCACCATAAGCGTAGTACCAGGAACTCGAAATGTTAAGCCTGTCAAAGTGACCATCCGCACTGTAACCAAAATAGGTGACATCGTAGTCCCGCGAAAAACGTTCCTCCAACAAAGACGAAGGCCGTTGGATGAACCCGTTCTTGTCGTATTCGACGTCACCATGTTCTCGATTCCTGTTGTGGATGATGGTTACCTGTGACGTCAACCCAAGCTTCAAAAAATCCTGCCAATAAATATTTGCCGCGAGCACATCATCATCACGAATCGATTGTGTAACATCGTTCAGTCCAGAATTTGTGTCTTTCTCGAGACGCCGAAACCAGGCCAGGTTGTACTGGAATACATTGTTCGCTCTGGTGCCGAAGAACCTGACGCCTAACTGCGAATCCTGAAACAGGAACCCTCTAAAATCAGACGAGAAAGGTTGAATGCCCACACGAACACTATCGAAATCATATCTGTCAGACACATTCCGTAAATGTTTGTCTACGAACAGCGCCTGAACCCCCATAAACGTATCGGTCCTGCGTCTCGAAGATCGCCCGCCCTTGTCAGGGTCGACGTTCAGGATTCCTATCTCATCTGCATGCACGCGATTGATGTTGAATACCGGTGTAAAGCGAAACTCCCAATCTGGAGGCCTAAACACGGTATTGCCTTTATAAAAAACGTTCTCGATGATGAGATTCTGAGCCAGTATGGTCGTCTCGCCTGAACCGATCGTATCCAGGCTATTTACACGGGCCGTGGTTGCACCACCCACGGGTATAGGGAAACGCCGCGGTTCAACAACCGTATCTGAGATCGCGATGATGCTGTAAAACCAGTCGTCTCCCCACACTGGCATATCGCCCTTAAGCGAATTCTGCCCATTGTATGGATCCCAGAGATTAGACTTCACGCCCACCTGCTGCACAATTCTCCATCGATCAGGCACAGCCGGACCAAGGCCAAACGGGTCCACCCAGGGCGCGATACCCTCCTGATTCGATTCGTCTTCGCAGGGCGGAAGTACATATTCATCAACAGGCAGTCCTGGCCTGCGCCTGGAAGGTTGCCCACTTTGCTCCGCGCAAAGGTTCGAGACTATTGGTACTGTCGACCCCCTCTCAGCTTGAGCGCCGTAACCGCTGAGACTTAATGCAGCCACAGACAACATTAACAAGCTGGACGTCACTAGTAACCTAGAGGTCACTACAAACCTCCGTTTCATCACTATCGATAAATGGCACCTGTGGACAATTCACATAACGCAACCTGGAAGCTTGACCCGGTATCTCCAGTCGGTCTGCCCTGAGTTCCAACGGCGCATTTCCAAGCGCTGGTATCCCCTCTTTTGAACCCAGGCGCACCCCTGCCTTATGTATGCCAAGAAAAGCAATCATATCGTCCTGGTCGACACCATCCCCCGACACGCCGACCCCACCGATCAATACGTCGCCCCTGAATATGGGGACGCTGCCCGGAAAGATCTGGATACCATTGGCAAGATTGACTTTCATGTTGATGGTAGTGAAGGCATTACTGGCAGCAAATCCCGTGTTACCGACACAGTTCTGCGGAACATCGGGCGCCGCACCCAACACAAATGCAACATGGTTGATGATTGCGTTGTAGACCAAATCCAACTGCAGCCCAGTACTAAAAATACTCCACTCCCCTGCGGGTTTGCTCAGGGGCCCTGGAGGTCCGTTATCTGGGCCATCAGGGTAGTTCGGGCGAGACAAATTGCCGCCCGAACGGTCTGAAAATGCAACAACAGTACCGAACGATTCAAGCGCTGCCGGCAGCCCAAGGAAAAGCTGTAAGGCACTGACATACCCTGAAAAACTCGGCGCTGGGTTAGCCAATGTCGTAAGCTGGTTCAGGTCAACTGGCTCAGCGAGTGGTGCTAGGTATAAAGGTTCCGGCACAGACCTCAGAAAATCCGCAGGGGCAACACTACCCTGGCGCCCCGTGCCGGAGAAAAATGTCGCTGTCCTCGCCTTCTGCAGTGAAACATCTGAGCCGAACACCGGGCCATCCCTTGTCCGCGCCATGCCCAGTATGGTGCCGTTGGTATCCACAACCGAAACCGTTACCCGGGCCTGCGAGCCAACCGGCACCCTGATCTGCGCCCTGGACTGATTAGCAATACCAAGCGCCTCGTTAATGATAGTTTGAACATCAAGCTGAGTTAGCCGATTTTCAGCAGCATCGCCCGGCGCGTCACTGGCATCAGTTGCCGGGAACCGATTAATGTCAGACCCATCAACAAATACAAACGCGTCTAAAGACTCGCCACTCGAATCCGCAAAAATACCAGCGTCTGCTGGTCTGATACCTGACGGGGAAGTTCCGAAAATCGTACCTTCGATTGTGCTGCTGCCCGCGTAATAACCAGGCACCGCCACCAAGCTTCCGGCGCCACTCGCCTCTAACTCAGCAAGACTGGTGAAATCTGACGGCGTCGAGACCAGGTCTTCAACAAAAGAATCGCTGAAGCGGGCAGTTTTACCGACGATTGTAATCTGGTCAGCCCTTATATCTAAGGGGGCGGCATAACCGACGGTCGCAGCAGTTGCTATTATTTCGTCCAGGTCATTATCGAAATCACCAATGTTTTTATCCAACCCATAAATGCCATCTGCGATTACGCCAACACCACCTACTGCCATTCCGTCCAGGTAAAGTGGCATACCACCCGGGTCCGCCGACAACCCTAACGGCGCCCGACGTGGACCAGGCCCCAGGCCTGACGTGAATCTGGTTGAAAAATCGGAGCAGGGAAGCTGGCTGAACTGAACACCAAAAAGCGGCCCTGAGGGAACATCCCGCTCACCGGGGTTGAAGTTCTCTTGCACGATCTGGCTCGCCGTTCGCGTGGTAAATGCATTGCCCGTTGTGGACAGATAAGCGCCCGTTATTGCTTTGGAAACCGCCGCAAGCGTTGCCGGGATAAAATTGAGGTTCTCTAAACCGCCAACAACCGGTCCACCGAGTTCCGCCGTAGAAGTTATTGTGACAAATGGCTCTGAACCACTCATCTGATAGACACCCAATACGTTACCGACCCGGTCCACTATCGCTATCGTCGCATCGACGTTTCTTGCGGCTGCTTCAGAGACAGCCTGCCCAATCACCTGCTCAACATCACTCTTTGAAAGGAAACAGTCAGGACTGCAACTATCCAAACCATTACTGTTATCCGGCGTTGATACCGATTGCTGCTCACTATCTATCGCCGAGCTGCCACCACCACCACAGGCCGTCAGGTATAGTAAAAGCCAAATAAGAAAACCTCGCGTCATCGTATCTCTGCGGGCTCGAGAAGATTGCCCAGCTCGTCCACGTAATTACCATTCGCGTCGATCAGGTCACCTTCTTCATTAATTATATTGCCCCGCTCATCCACGTAGTTACCGTCCGTGTCGATCAGATTGCCTTCTTCATCAATCAACAATAGCGCCCCCATGGGCCGCTGGTTATCCACATGAAATTTATGACAGCTAATACATGAGCTTTGCAGTCGTTCTTCTGCATGCTCACCACCGTGACAGGTTCGGCAGCTTCCTATATCTGGCATCAGAACATCTGCCGCCTGAGTCGAAGTGTTCGCGTCATGACATCCGACACAGCCCAGATTTATGTGGCTATCGTGAGAAAAATCAGCCATCGGAAACCAATCCTTGGTGAGTCTGACGGGTAGAATCTTCCACGGAACCTCACCCTCTTGAGGGCGAATCTCGTGACATACCGTACAAGTCTGTCTTTCAAACAGATTCGTCGCCGCTTCTTTGACGCTTTGTTCGACGAACGTTTTGGCTTCCAGCGTTAATGTTTCGCCAGCTGATTGGGCGGGCGTAAGGTCAGTAATCATCTGCCGGTTTCGCCGCTTACCCGGTCTGCGAGCCTCGCGCCGCCCGCCCTGGAGTTCAATTCTCTGTGGTTTCGGTCGTTGTTGGGCGTCTTGCCCCAGGTTTTGTTGTTGAAGATATTGATAAGCGTAATAACCTTTCAATTGCTGCATAAGTTCAAGGGGCGCCCCGTGAGGCACAACCCTATCTGGCGTTTCAGGGTCAAAAGTCAATAGATGGCAGCTGGCACAGTGCTTCTGCATCGTCACAGGTCTAATCTGAAGACCACCTTTTTCGCTCTCATGACAATTCGTACACTCCAGCACGACGACACTGTCTACACCATCAATGCCGTCTTCGCTCATGTGGACATCATGTGGGAACTTCAGATTGGAAACCTCGACAAGATCGTCATCCCAGACTTCCATGCGCTGCGTTTGCCAGGTTTCATCAGGCTGCATTTCAAGAAAGGACACCATAAAAGACGGGTGGTCCTCTAAAAAGTCTGTCGCGTTTCGTAACTTACCGGTATTCAGGCCGACATCAGCAAGATTGGAATGGCAACTGGTACATAACGCCTGGTCGGAGCGAACAATCGCTTGCGCTCCGTTGTGCTCCCGGTGGCAATCCTGGCAATTACTGGCGATTTGATAATCTCGGTGACCGCCCAGCAATTTAGTATCGTAATGGTGGCGCACGCTAAGATGACAATTAAGGCACTCTTCGTCTCTGGCAGGCACAAAAGGAATCGCGTGGCAGGATTCACAGTTGTTAGATAGAAAAGCATGGGAGTCATGGAGTTTTCCCGCAAGCCATTGACGGTCGTCCGGCACTGGAGCCGCTCGCATGAAATCCATACCCACCAGAAATCCGAACGATGGAATCAATATGCTGACCGACACGATCAGCCAGAACAAAACCCAGCTTAGTGACCTGACTGGAAAATTAAGCTGTGAAAGCCGGGTTTTAAACCTGTCACGCAATGGCTCAACGTCACTGACCTTTATTTCAACCTCGATCAGGTACTCAGAGTCCCGTTCCGCAGGAAGGACCCTGAATTCATGACCCAGTATATCGACGACATCGCCAGGATTCAGCTCAACCCGCCGACTGGCCCGGTTATTAATCGTAAAGCTTTGGCTAATCCCTGCTTTAAGCTCTAGCTTATTGTCTCGAACAACAAGGCGTGAGTGCGCCAGCGGAGTCCTGCGATCTGGAATCTGTATCGTCTGGTCGGTACCTCTGCCTATCGTTGCCCGTTCGCCATCGAACACGGCTTCGTTTACCTCTCGGGTAGCACCTTTAGACTGGACATATCGAACCGTTAACTTCAAGTTAGTAAACCCTTTGGTCGCACGCTAGCGATAGATGAAGACAGAAAAAATGTGAGCTATTAACGCCGCTATCAATGCAAACGTAACTGGAATGTGAAACAACAACCAAACCTGGGCGGTGGATTGCATCCTGATATCTTCCCGGATGATATCGAGCAGTCGTTTTCTGGTGTTGAATACACGAACTATCTCGCCGACTGATTGATTCTCTTTACCCTCCGTCCGGGAGAGCTTTTCAACGAGAAATCCCAGCGCCTGTTGTTGCCCTTTGTTAGAAACAACGTTGCCCCCCAGAACCACAGAAGACAGGTCGCGGCCGAATAGCTGGTCACGATACCCTCCGCCAACGACCGTTCGTTCGATCGCACTAGTAACCACCATTTTCATGTCACTCGAAGAATCAGCGGTTAACCGGGCAAGTTCTGTATCAATCTTCTCAACTTTCAGGAAAACATCATCCAGGGTCTGGCTTTTTTTCAGATCATTCCTGGCAGAAGGATAGGTGCGATAGGCAAAAACCCCGAAGAAACCACTAAAGATGACCAGACACATGAGCCCAAAGGTAAAGGTGTGAACATTCCAGCCGAATTGAAACCCCGTATGCAGCGTTACGACGACCAACAGCGACGAACCAAGATAAACATGCGCCGAGACCCAGCCTTTGACAGTTCCCCAGCCATGGGCAAAGTTTCTTTTTCGTCTACCAAGGTATGCCAACCAGACTATCAACAATGCTGCAATCGTACCTAACGCGTACCCCAGCCAGGTGCCGCCGTTGGGCGCTTCTGTAGGATTATCCATCGCATAGATAACTATACTGCCCAAAATAAGCAGAACAGCCAGCCAAAAATATCGGCCCTTTGCGTGGGATAGAAACGATGTGTGCATCAGTGCTCCACGCTCACAAGATCAACAAAATCCTCAGGGCTCATTCGGGCGGCGGCGCCTGTAGGACACGCCCTTACACAGGCAGGACCACCTGGTTGATCCATACACATATCGCACTTCACGGCCTTTTTAATTGCATTCTCAGCCACCACCCCTGCTGAGGAGGCCTTACCCGGTTTGTCGCCGAACCCGAACAACATCCATTTCCAGTAACTGCTCGGAGCCTCAGTTTTATAGGACATCTGGATCACATCATAAGGACAGTTTTGCTCACAGTTACCGCAACCGATGCAGTTATCGCCTATAAAGACTTCACCACCAGCGCCGCCTCGCTGAATCGCATCAGGCGGGCAATCTTTCATACAACTCGGATCTTCGCAGTGTCTGCACGAAGTGGGCACATGAATGTGCGCAAATGTTGGGCCAGCCTTTCTATTCAACCGAGAGGTGCCGTCGTGTGTAGCGGCACAAGCCTGCTCACAAAAATCACAGGCAACGCAAAGGCCTTCATCTATCAGTAAAACGTCTGTTGCTTCACCCAACCCCTGGCCCATCAGAAACGACAACAGGTCACCCTCTTCTTCGGCAGAGGACTGCGACTCTATGTTTTGGAGGCTTCGGGATTCAGCCACCTGCTGCATTCTTTCCTTAAGACCAGGTGCTCGAGTCAACAGCATCTGGAACGATTCAACATCTAGCGAAAGTGTTTCTGTCTTCACCGTTGCCTTAACGGTTGCCCCACGCGTCGTGTTTCCAAGCAGCGCCATCTCGCCAACCGTCTGATTAGCTGGTACGTAACTCATCACAACTTCCTTACCATCAAGGTCGCCTGAGACAGTCACCGAACCATTACGGATGAAATGAAGGGAATCGCCCACGTCGCCCTGCGAGAAAATCACTTGTCCAGGAGCATATCGGTTGATTTGTGTTTTCTCCGCGATAGACATCAAATCTTCGATCGGCGTCTCAGGTGCAAATTTTTGCTGGATAGTTCTTACGATAAAAGTCTGGTCAAGAACCCGCTTCACCGCATCAACCGAACTGATCAATTTATTCATGGTTCTTCGCGGCGTTTCAATGACGACACATTCGTCACCAGCGATCACAGTTGCGGACCTTCGGCGGCCGGAGATGAGGCTCATCTCTCCAAAAAAGTTGCCCACGCCCGAGGGGATTCGAATATTCTCACTGACTTCAATTTCTACATTACCTTCGAATATCGTGAAGAAACTATTGTCGTAGTCATGCTTCGAGAAGATCACCTGGCCTTTCTTCAAAACATGCACATCGCTGTCCAGCATCAGTTCTCGAAACTGCAACGCGTTAACGTGCTCGAAGACCGGAATGCGTTGCTGCATCATCTCCAGCACTTCGTCCACTTCAAGTTCGAACGGCAAGGGCAAAAATTTAGCAGCGATCAGATTGTGATCTGCCGGCTTAACTTTGTTACCCAGAACGTATTCAACCACCTCATAGCCCTGATTCATGGCCTGCTTGATCAGGGGGTAACCTCCCAATGCACCAATGACATAAACACCGGGCACGTTGCTTTCGTACTGGCTACTCAAGGCCGGTATGGCACTCGGATCGTCATTGGGAAACTCTATCCCAAACGACTCAACCAGCCCCCTCGGTGCAATCGCCCCCAGGCGCCCGATGATTCTGTGAACAGGAACGGTCGCTTCACCCGTCGATGTGTTCAGAACAAACACACCCTGATGTTGATCATCTGTCGGTGGGTCAATTCGCGCTGGCGTTGTACCAAAAAAACATTCAACCTCGCCCGATTCGATCGCTGCCATGATCAGGTTCAGGTTGCCTTCCTTTGCCCGGGCAAACTCATCCTTCCGATTGACAATGTAAACCTTGTTACTCGGCGCCAGAGCGAGGGCATTTTCGATAGCCGCATCTCCGGCTCCGACAACCACAATGACCTCATCTTTATATTCGTCAGGGTCATCCAACTGATATTGCACAAAACCGGCCTGATCTCCCGCTATACCCAGTTGGCGGGGATTGCCCTGCAATCCAATACCCAGAACGAGGTGTTTTGCGGTCACGGACTCCCCGTTGACCAGGCCTATAGTAAAAGCGCCTTTCTCGCCATCAATCTTGCTAACCTCGGCGGAGTAACGCACGTTAACATTGTGGCGAGAGATACCTTGCTCCCAGCCCTCAAGTATTGCTTCACGCTTACCGGCATCAAAGTCCATAGGGCTGCGAAGAGGCAGAATGCCAGGCTCAGCCATGACATGTTTGCCCTTTTGATACTTTTGGATGGTATTTGCAATCCTGGGAGAACTTTCGAGCAGGATGTGAGAAACATCCAGCTCTGCAGCGTGGGCCGCCGCACTAAGGCCACCTGGTCCCGCACCTATGACTGCAATGTCATAAATATGTCCGATCAAAAACCACCTTACGCTAAGCTATACTTCCCCTGCCAGTTTAACCTAAGACGATTTTCAAGACACTGACATATATCAAGGCACTGACGTGTATAAAGACACTAACATGTATCAAGACACTGACATGTATCAAGACACTGACATCTATCAAGATATGGAACGCATCCCTGAACACATCCTGCCGCGGACAAATGCAGGGGGCGATTAAAGTGACAAGCCCTGAAACTGACCGTGGCAAGTTACTTCACGTTTTCGCCTAAAGAACCTTTGATCCAACCATGCTCATTGATTACTTAAGAACCCCACCATCGAGCGGTCGCAACAAGCTACCATGCAATCTATGTATATGATTTTTCGCGCTTCAATATTTTTAGTCATCATTGTTACCTGCTGTTCTGCACTTGCTGATGAAACCATATATGCACTGGAGAACAAGGGCACAAGTCTTCGTCTGTCAGGAGATTTTGTCTCAGCCAAGATCATCGAGAACGAGCTCATTGATCGTTATGCACAGCCCGCTGGGCACGTGTTCGCACTAAACAGCATCATCACCCAGCTTACCTGGGATGAAACCCAGACAAGGTACGACGAAGAACTGATTAAACACGCCAATAAAACCCTTGAGTGGTGTGAACCACGGATTGACCAGGAGAAGATTGCGGCAACAGCCAACTACTACTGCGGTCAGGCCAACTTTGTTCTGTCTTTCTATAATGCTCTACGAGGAAACTACTATCGGGCAGGAAGGCGAGGCACTGCGAGCATTAACTACCTGGAGACCGCCCTGTCGAAAGACCCTTCTCTGATAGATGCGAAAATGCACCTCGGAGTTGCTTACCACGTGGCTGATAACCTGCCCCCCTTTATAAAAATGTTCAGCCGGGTGTTGTGGTTTATCCCTACAGGAAATTCCGAGAAGAGTCTTCCCTATCTACTGGAAGTTATCGCCCATGGTGATCAATACAAGGACGTGGCTCGGTACATTTATAGTATTCTCCTCCTCGAGACCCCCGCACTCAGGCCAGAAGCCAGCAGCCAACTTCAGCAATTGGTATCGCTCTATCCTGCTAACTCTCGCTTCCAACTCAGGCTTATCTCACTCTTAATTAGTATGGATGATTACGAAGGAACCTTGCGCACCATTTCAGACTATCTAGATAAAGGCACAAAACCAGCTGAACCAGATCTAAGCCTTACCAAAATATGGCAGGTGCGGGCCTATCTGGGGCTTGGCGAAACCGAGCTGGCTAAAAGCACATTTGCCGAAATTGACCCTGTATTTCACGGCGACAGGGACCAGCTCCCGGGCTGGAGTGTGGCTTGGTATATTCTGACCGACGGGCAATTGCACGATCTGGCGAGCCGTCGTGGTCAGGCTCTTTCTGCCTATAAGGAAATTTTGTCCATCGCCCAAAATACCTACGTCAATATCACTATACTGGACGCCGCGCGGGCAGGTTTATCTGAGCCCTACCAGCTTCACAATGAGCAGTAGATCTTTATGATCAGCGTCATCATTCCATGCCTGAATGAGGAAGATAGCCTGGCCATGCTGCTTGGCCAATTGCTCGAACAAAAAGATATCAGCCTCGAAATTCTCGTCGTTGATGGCGGCTCTACTGACAACACTACCTTGCGCGCCACTGAATACGGCGCAAGAGTAATCCATTCCCCACGAGGCCGGGGCTGCCAGCAAAACACAGGGGCTGCTGAAGCAGCGGGAGAACACTTGCTGTTCCTGCATGCAGACAGTCGACTGGAACACGACCATCAACTGTCTCAGTCACTTGCATATATCCAACAAGCCGCGAAACGAACCGCGGGACATTTTAAACTGCGTTTTGAAACTGAGAGCAATGAGGTTCGGGAACGGCTGCGTTTATTCGAGTATAAAACGCAGCTTAACCGGGAAGGGACCTTTAGCGGCGATCAGGGTCTGCTAATTTTCAGAAGTGATTTCAGGCTAATGGGAGGATTCTCAGAGAAATACCACTTCCTGGAAGATAAGGAATTTGCAGCAAGATTTGTGGATTATGGGCAATTCAAAACACTTCCTTCAACGCTTTATACGAGCGCAAGACGTTTTGAGCAGGAGGGTCTCGATGAGCGACTCATCCTGAACGCTCTCATTATGGCGATGTTCCACCTGGACAGTGAGTACTTTTTCAAAGGAGCCAGTGATGCCTATCGAGATAACAAATCTGATGGGACGCTCAATCTATTGCCCCTGTTCCAACTCACACACGCGGCTATTTTCTGCCATGGCATATCCAGGAGCCTGGTTCACTTTTTCCTCATCGGTCGATATGCCACAAAGAACCTTTGGCAGCTAGGTTTGCCCTTCTATATTCCAAGGAACAGCGCCGACCGATGGCTGAGCAGCTACGATCGTTTTTTGAAGCCGCTGACCGATAATCCGGCTGGATACCTGTTGGGCACCTTGACCGTGCTCATCTGGTTCTACTCATGGCGCTGCAGGCTGAGCCTAAAACAGCGTTTTAGAAACAAAACCTAGGCTATTTCCTGCTGTAAGGTTGTTAGCACCCGCCTGTCGATAGATAATCTCACTCTCTTGGCTTGAACATTTGGCTTGAACAGACGATATGCTTCCCAAAATACTTCTCTTTTTTCTCGGTATATTCTTCGCTAATGCAATTTTTGCTTATCCAGATAACCCCTACCAAGAGCATTTAGACGAGGTTAAGAATACCCAGGCGAACTATGGTTACCTTCTGGAACATGGCGACGACGCGCTACTGGCCCGCATCCACCTCATTCGAAATGCACGCGAGTCTATAGATATACAAACCTTCATCTGGAAACCGGATGAAACAGGCTTGTTCCTGTTTTATGAACTCTGGCAAGCTGCACTGCGCGGCGTCAAAGTTAGAATACTGATTGATGATCTATCGATTCGCGCAATTCATGACAAGGTCGCGTATCTGGCCCAACTCAGCGAAAACATCGAGATAAAACAGTACAACCCGGTCGCAGACAGCATCAATATCGGTCTAGTCAAAACAGCGGCTACCATCGCAACACAGTTTGGTAAATACAACCATCGAATGCATAACAAAGTTGTTGTGGTAGACGATCAGTACGGCATTACTGGAGGGAGAAACTACCAGAACGACTATTTTGATCGCGGCGCAAACAGAACATTCCTTGACAGGGACATACTTGTCATCGGTTCTGTCGCCGGCGATATGTCCAAATCATTTCAAGAATATTGGACGAACGATCTCGCTGTTTTCAGCAAGGACATGAAAGATGTTCGAAAAACAATAGAAACAGACAGCATTGAGATTCCGGATATTGCCCACGGGTACCAGGCCCCTGCCATGTTCTCCGAACTGTCGAAATGCGCAGCCACGGCAGCCTGCGTCAATGAACGCATAAGTTCAAAGGGAACAAAGCTGGATCAGATTGAATTTGTCGCTGACCACCCGGGTAAACACGAAGATGGCGACGACCTGGCGGAGACCACCGAAAGTCTGCTTGAACTGCTTTCAAATACTCACGACAAAATAGTTTTCCAGACACCTTATCTGGTCGTTCATAAAAAGAAGGTTTTTAACGACCTTCGCAAGGAAAACCCCGAGATGGAGATCATTGTCTCAACGAACAGTCTTGGTGCTGCAGATCACTTCTACGCCTACGCGTTTTCCTACAAAAATAAAAAGCACTACGTGAAGAAGTTTGAATGGCAAATTCACGAAATGAAACCGGAGCCACTCGACTTTAGTCAGATGATATATCCAGTACCTCAAATCGAAAGAACAAAAAACCACTACGCCTGCATCCATGCGAAAACATACCTCTTCGACAATGAAGTCGTCTGGTTGGGCTCTTTTAACCTGGACCCTAGATCTGCACGTCTCAACACCGAGGCAGGCGTCATTATCAGGGATCCAGAGTTTTATGAACTCGTTGAAAGCAACATAGAATTGAAAATCACCGCACGCAACGCCTGGTCTACTGGTCCCAGGAAAACAATCCCTGTCATCGGGTTCTTTAACAGCATCATAGAAGACACGTTTGCCCTAATACCCTTCGCTAACCTCTGGCCGTTTACCTATTCAACCAGCTATGAACTGCGGGAGGGCGGCGTAGAAATGCCTATTTCTGCTGAGGACTTTCACAAAAACTACAAAAGCGTAGGTCAGTTCCCAGGCACCAAAGTGACTCCCAAGGCCATCAAGACACGACTTACCAAAGCCTTTTTAGGCCCCGCACAGCCTATTATCTAGGCCTGTCTAACGTGGAACGCTAAGACTGACTAGTTGCTCGGAGGAAACGTTGCAAAAATGTTACCCAGCGCTTTCTCCAGTGCTGGCGTAGGATTCTCTTGCATCTTCTTTGTTATTTGTCCGGTTGCCCTGCCATGCCAAACTGGCCGACGCTCCTGAGGGTCATAGATATCTACCGATAAAACACCTTCTGTATATTGGCGGACATCAACTGATTGACCACCATAGCCACCATAACCACCGTAGTAACCGCGACCCCAGCCCCAACCGCCGTAACCCCCACGGTAGAACTCCGGGTAACTGTCAACCTGGATCTTCTCTCGCCCACCCAGGGTGAAGCCAACCGCCAGGTGCGCCTCTTCCGGATTAGATACCCTGGTAAAACCACGAGCAGCCAGAATATTCTCTGTTATCTGCACCAGGCGGCCTTCAATCATGGGATTGCTAACCTCGGCGCCCGCCCCTTTCATCAAGGGATGTTCGCTGATAAACGCAAAGGTTCTGTCCTGACTGAAATTATAGGAAGGGTCAAAGTCAATCATTGGCGCTGGTGCAGCACAGCTAGTAAGAATCAACCCGATTAATAGTAATAGTGACAGGCGCATTATTCGTTCTCCTTTTATACCGCACAGCCCAGTTGGCAGAGTTTCCGCCTGCCAGTTAAACATTCGAGGATAGGCATGCGCGGTCTGTTAATGATCACCGACGACCTTAACACCGGTGACAATTTATTGATCGACCGGGACTCTGTTTGGCCCCGGTAAATTAGTCTTTCCAGAAAGTCGTCTTCCAGGAGGTACTGTCCACATCCAGGATCGCATCTGAATTCTCTGCTACATCTTCCCAGGTCACATCGAGGTCCAGCGCCACACCTTTATTGGAAAACACCATATCTGAGGCAAACCGTCCTCCCGCCGCCTGAATAATGCGTCCGTTAGGCGCATCCTCTGAAACCATATAAAGCACGGCTGGACTCACCAACTTTGGATGGCTTTTTTCATCAGGTTCATCTGCATCAATCTGGCTGCCAGGAACACTCGCAGTCATTCTGGTCGCAGCGCCAGGAGATAAACAGTTCACACGGATGTTGTGTGATGCGCCTTCACGGGACAGGTTGTTCATCAAGCCCACCATCCCCATTTTCGCAGCCCCATAGTTAGCCTGGCCAAAGCTGCCTAAAATACCGGAAACCGAAGACGTGAACATAATTCGACCATAGTTCTTTTCGTACATGATCGGCCATGCATGCCAGGTCACATACGCGGATCCATTCAGGTGGACGTTAATCACCAGATCCCATTCATCGAGCGTCATCTTCTTGAACGATTTGTCGCGCAGGATACCGGCGTTATTGATCAAGATATCGACTGTGCCATATTCCTTGACCGCAGTTTCAACGATACGTTTCGCGCCTTCCCGGTCAGATACGGAATCCTTGTTAGCGACAGCCTCGCCACCGGCCGCTCGTATCTCTTCCACAACCAGATCAGCAGCATCACTCTTACCAGAGCCATCCACAGATCCGCCGAGGTCGTTAACAACTATTTTTACACCAAGGTCCGCCAGTAACAGCGCATGCTCCTTTCCAAGACCACCACCAGCACCGGTGATAATCGCAACTTTTCCATCAAAGCTCATAGTATTTAC
>JABGVY010000548.1 GCA_018645845.1 Gammaproteobacteria bacterium
CCAGCGACCCAGGTTGTTGTGACTCATGGTACAGATACCATGACCAACACCGCTCAATCTCTATCTGACATTCAGGGTAAAACCATCGTCATGACAGGATCGTTGGCACCCGCAAGGTTTGCAATGACAGATGCGATGTTTAATATCGGCATGGCGGTCGCCGCCGTCCAGACATTAAGCCACGGTGTCTATATCGCTATGAATGGAACAGTTTTTCCAGCCAAATCAGTCATTAAGAATAGAAAGATGAACCGATTTGAAAGGATATAATGAACCACAAGCCTAGAACCTTTATAGTCCACAGTTATTAAAAAGTCACCATTAAGTAGCTAAAAGCACCCATGAGGAAGACATTGAAGTCCTGGCCACATAAGACAGCTGCCCTGACGCCACAATTGGCTCTGAATCACTCAACAACGACTAACCTAATGAGC
Source organism: Gammaproteobacteria bacterium (assembly GCA_018645845.1). Taxonomy (GTDB): domain Bacteria; phylum Pseudomonadota; class Gammaproteobacteria; order Pseudomonadales; family Azotimanducaceae; genus UBA9659. The sequence continues at coordinate 435 of JABGVY010000548.1, forward strand.
AATATCCTCGAGACTGTCGATGGCTACTAAGCACAACTTTTCCGGGTCCCAGTTATCAGAAGCCAACACTGATGAAAAGGACGTTCAAATCCAACACCAGATCCTCACTGAATCGCTCACTTTTTTTAACCGAGCTATGCCCAGTGTTGCATTGGGTCATGTGGTTGCCGGCTCAGTTATCGTTGTAGCCCTTCACGATGTCGTTCCGGCACTGAACCTTTACGCGTGGTTGGGCGCTCTCATTTGCGTGAGCTTTGTCAGGCTCGGCGCAACAATGCTCGCTGCGCGGCGACTAATGGACGCCCCTGTCAAGAAAGTTCAAAACTGGTCAAACATACTCACCGCCTGTAATTTGGCGCAAACCTGCATCTGGGGCGCTTCAGTCTTTTTGATCTGGCCGGGAGATATTGCGCACAGAGCAGTCCTGGTGACCGCACTGGCTGGAATCATCGCGGCAGGTGGCACGATGTTAGTCCTGCATCGCCACTCCTTTGCGATTTACTGCCTGCCCATTGCAATACCCGCTGTTATCCAGCTAGCTCTGAGCGGTACCAGACTTGAAATCATCCTTGCGGTATTACTAGTTTCTTATTCCGGATTGCTGATCATTTCTGTGAATAGGCTAAGCAACGTATTTCTAGACGGGTTACGTATTCGCTTCCTGATGCAGGCGGAATCCCGAACCGATGCGCTCACGGCGCTCGCCAACAGACGAGGTTTCGATGAGTCCTTGCGCAGCATCTGGCAGCAGTCTATTCGCGCCCAACAACCGATGGGACTGCTTATCATTGATGTAGACCGCTTTAAGACATACAACGACTACTACGGCCATCCCCAGGGTGACATTGCCCTTAAGAAGGTCGGCGAACTGCTGTTAGAAGTCGCTTCTCGATCTACTGATATGTGCGCCAGAATTGGCGGCGAAGAGTTTGCGGTAATCATGCCTGCAACCAACCTGGAGGGTAGTCGCCAGGTTGCCGAGGACTTCCAGGAAGCGCTCACGAACGCTCGCATACCCCATCGCAAATGCGATAGAGGCTTCCTAAGCGTGAGTATAGGCTTGAATGTGATAACACCGGAGAAATCTTCTACCCCTGACCTTTTTATGCTGGAAACAGACAAGGCTTTGTACGAAGCAAAAGAATCAGGCCGAAACAAAATCTGCGTGGCTAGATCCAAGACTTCGGACGAATAGTCAGGCCACTTCGTCGCTTACTTGCGATCAGTTTTCACTCAAATAAACCTGCAATGCCTGCAACCCTGCGGCCCTCACGGTTGCTACAAGTGACCCGCTAGCACTCTGCAATCGCAATCCAGACTGACGACCACCATGAACAAGGTTTCTTAGCAGGCCTTGGAAGCATGGCAGTTAGTGCGCTTCAATGTGAATCTTCTAGCACGGCCACACCGTTCTTCTGAACCCGTGTTAAACTCGCGCGCCATGCCAATAGCCACTCTGACCAACTTGTCCCTCGCCTTCGGTACTGACCAAATACTGGATCGGATTGAGCTGTCTATAGACAGTGGTGAACGAATTGCCTTCACAGGTAGGAATGGCGCTGGCAAATCAACCCTTCTTGGCATCATTAGTGGAGCAATAAACGAGGATGACGGCAACCTCTGGCGAGCAGACAACCTTAAGTTCGTCACTCTCAGCCAGAACTTACCCGAACGCGCGGATATCAAGGTTTTTGACGCTGTCTCAGGTGTGTTTGATGAGTTGGGGCAGCAATTGGCCGAATATCATCATCTTACTGAGCAGATGACTGGCGACGAAGCCGACACAAACCGGTTATCACAACTCCAGAGCGCACTTGATCACGGTGATGGCTGGAATATCAGCCATCGCATCGAGGCAACGTTGCATCGGCTGAAACTGGACCCAGAGGCACCACTATCGAGCCTGTCGGGTGGTTGGCTAAAAAGAGTCGCTATTGCCCAATCGCTGGTTCTGGAACCCGATGTCTGGATTCTAGACGAGCCGACAAACCACCTGGACCTTGAAGGGATCGAGTGGCTCGAATCACTACTATTAGATTTTCAGGGCACCGTTTTGTTTGTCAGTCATGACCGCCAATTGATGCAATCAGTTGCCACTGCGATTGTTGAAATAGACCGGGGCAGCGTCACCCGATACAACTGCGACTACATAACGTTTATTGAACGACGCGATAAGGCACGAGAGATAGAGCAGGAACATAACAAACAATTTGACGACAAACTAAAAATAGAAGAAACCTGGATTCGGCAGGGTATTAAAGCCCGACGCACCAGGAACGAAGGACGCGTGCGTGCATTGAAGGCATTAAGAGAAGAGCGCGGCAAACGCATATCCACCAAGGACTTAAAACTGCAGGTTGATAGAGGCTCCAGTTCCGGCAAGATCGTTAAAGAAGCCGCCGGCCTTGGAAAATCCATCGATGGCAAACTGATCATCAAAGACCTGGATCTGATCATCCAGCGAGGCGACCGAATCGGCATACTTGGCCCCAATGGTTGCGGCAAATCGACCTTACTGAAGATTCTGCTGGAAGAATCGTCACCAGATGCGGGTAACCTCAAAACCGGCAGCAAACTGCAGGTCGCGTACTTCGACCAAATTCGTGAACAGCTTGACCAGCAGAGAAGCGTTCATAACTATATCTCCGAGGGGCGGGATTTTATTTCGGTCAGAGGCAAAGACATCCATGTCGTGTCTTACCTTCAGAATTTCCTGTTTAATCCCGACCAGGCACGCGCGCCTATCCGCACATTGTCCGGAGGTGAGCAAAACCGGCTCTTGCTCGCCAAACTATTCGCCCTGCCTGCCAACTTTCTGGTGCTGGACGAGCCCACAAATGACCTGGACATTGAAACCCTTGAGCTACTGGAAGAATTGCTCGTTGAATATACCGGCACAGTGCTTCTGGTCAGTCACGACAGAGCCTTCATGGACAATGTCGTCTCAAGCCTTTTGGTATTCGAAGGCAACGGAAAGGTTCAGGAGTACGTGGGCGGTTACTCTGATTGGGTAAAAGGCGCCAATACTCAACAACCGAGCAGCAGCAGTAATAACAAAACGGGTAACCAAGCGGGTCGTCATCAGGATAGAAAGAAACAGAAGGCCGCAGACCAAAAACGGCTTCGGGACCTGGATAAACTTACCACCAAGATAGAGAAAGCAGAGCAAGAGCTTGCACACGTCAACCAACAGACGGCAGAGGCCAGTTTTTTCGAACAATCGGCTGAGCGACAAACTGCTATCTACGACAAGGTCGCTGAACTTGAAAAGGACATTATGGACTTGATGGAAGTGTGGGAGGCTCTAGAAGCCAACTAAACGGCCAGAGGTCGACCAATAGCGAGCAACTGATGTAGGATTACTCGACACTAAACGGGAGCTATCATGTCAGGCAAAGATCACGAACAGGTATCTATCTACCCTTTCTCTGATGAAAAGCGGGAAGAACTTCTAACCAAGGCACGCGAATGCGTATTCAATTGGACAACCCGAGACGGTTGGGCGGTTGGCGTGATTCATGCTTTCGTCTGGAAAGACGGCCGTGGCTGGATCACCTGCGGAGTGCATCGCCACCGCGTCTCGGCGATCCGACGTGACCCACGCTGTTCATTGGTGGTCAGCGGTATAGCGGCGCCAGACGGACCTAATGGCGCCATTACGATTAAAGGTCGCGCAATCATCCACGACGACCAAGAGACCAAAGATTGGTTCTACCCTGCCCTGGCCCGCGGACCCTATGGCACGGGCGAAGACAGTGCCAGCCTTACCCCCGAACAGGAAGCCGGGGCTCTCGCATTCGAGGAAAGGCTCGATTCACCACTCAGGGTCATTATCGAGATCGTCCCAGAAAAATGGATAACCCTGGACAGCGATAAAATGGCTGCAGATACCATGGGCCAACTCAGCGATGAAGATCGCGGCCCTGCGCTGGAAGCTGACTCGAAGCGCATGCCCGATGAGCTAAAAAAGCGCGGCATTGAATAAAGCCGCCTGATTAACCACGATAACATCGCTTTCGAGCCATCGATCGGCGCTCTTTTTTTGATACCATAGTCAACGGAAGAGCGTTGCACCCGGTGGTGTGCCCGGCCTTCAAAGCCGTTGAGCTGCTGTTAAAGTGGCTGGTGGGTTCGA